>NZ_CALUHA010000014.1:0-67324 GCF_944320325.1 Alistipes megaguti | reverse complement strand
CGGCTCCCGAATCAGGTGGGCGGCGGTTACAGCTACCAGGACATGCCCGCCTACACGCTTACCGGCGTCGAGGGATCAGTCAACGACATCGTCTGCCGCATGGCCTTCACCTGCAGCGTGCCCAAGCTCGGAAGCTACCGCATGGAGTACGAAGGGCTCCTGCTGGTAAAAAAATAGTCCTCACGGGGATGGAGTTTGCCTGCGAAGTGTTAACTTTGCAGGCAAAACCATTAAACAAGCACGAAAGATGAAACCCGAATACAGACCCTTTGTGGACGAACTGATCGAACTCTGCATCAAGGAGGATATCGGCGACGGCGACCACACGTCGCTCTGCTGCATCCCCGCCGACGAACACGGACGCATGCGCCTCCTGTGCAAACAGGAGGGGGTGATCGCCGGTATCGAGATCGCGCAGATCGTCCTCCACCGCCTCGACCCCGAGATGCACTTCGAACAGGTGCTGCAGGACGGCAACCGCGTGAAGCCCGGCGACGTGGCCTTCTACGTCTCGGGACGCCTGCGCTCGCTGCTGCAGGCCGAGCGCATCGTGCTCAACATCATGCAGCGCATGAGCGGCGTGGCCACCCAGACGGCCGTCTATGTCAAGCGGCTCGAAGGGCTCCACACCAAAGTCCTCGACACGCGCAAGACGACACCCGGCATGCGCGTGCTGGACAAGATGGCCGTCAAGTTCGGAGGCGGCGAAAACCACCGCATGGGGCTCTTCGACATGATCCTGCTGAAGGACAACCACATCGACTTCGCCGGCGGTATCCGCAAGGCCATCACCGGCGCCCGCGAGTACCTCAAGGCCCACGACAAGAATCTCCCGATCGAATGCGAGGTCCGCACGCTGGAGGACATCGACGAGGTCTTCGCCGCGGGAGGCGTCGACCGCATCATGTTCGACAACTTCACGCCCGAGATGACGCGCCGCGCTGTCGAAAAGGTCGCCGGACGCTGCGAAACCGAATCCAGCGGCGGCATCACCCTCGAGACATTGCGCCAGTACGCCGAATGCGGCGTGGACTTCATCTCCGTCGGAGCGCTGACCCACCAGATCCGCCCGATCAACATGTCGCAAAAGGCCTGCAAATAGCCCGGGGCCAAGAGAGGGGGGGGGAAAAAAAAAAAAAAAAAAGAAAAAAAAGCCTGCTGAAGAGAGACGCCACGGAAAGGCACACAGGAGAGAGGAAGAGGAGAAGAGAAGCACAAGAGAGGGCAGGAAACGAGGAGAAGGAGGAGAGGATTGCGAGTGAGCGAAGAGAAGGAAAAGAAGAGGAGAGAAACGAGCGATTGAACTGCCGGAAAGAGGACCCGCCCTCATCCGGACTGAGAACAGAATACGATGGAGCGAACGACTGACCGTCCGACACGGGTTCCCCGACTGATCCGCACACCGCCGGGTATGCTGGTGTGGCGGATTCTCCTGCTTTATATCGTGCTGTTCGTCTGCCGCACGGTCTTCTACCTCTACAACGCCGCGCTGATCGGCCCTCTGACGGGCGGAGAGATCGGCCAGTTGCTGGCCGGAGCGCTGAAGTTCGACACCTCGTCGGTGGTCTACGCCGACGGACTGTTCATCCTGCTGTCGCTGCTGCCCCTCCATGTGCGTGAACGCCGCTGGTACCGGGGCGTGATGTTCGGCTACTACGTCGCGGTCAATTCGCTGCTCGTCGTGGCCGCGAACCTCGCCGATACGGTCTACTTCCGCTATACGCAGAAACGCTTCACGGCCGACGAGATCTTCTTCGCCGACAACGACAACTCGCTGCAGCTCGTCGGGAAGTTCATGGCCGAAAACTGGCACCTCGTCCTCCTTTGGGCCGCGCTCACGGCCCTGCTGGCCTGGGGCTACCGCCGCCGGGTACACGAGGAGGGTCTGCTGCGCCGCGGCTGGCCCTACTACACCGGCGGAGTGGTGCTGCTGGCCGTGGCCGCCGGGTTGAGCATCGCCGGCATGCGCGGCGGCATGACCCGCATGACGCGGCCCATCACCCTCTCGAACGCCACGCTCTACACCTCGGAGAGCGCCAAGGCCAACCTCATTCTGAGCAATCCGTTCTGCATCCTGCGTACGGCCGGAAGTTCATCCAGCGTCCAGTTTCCCCGCTACTTCTCGGACGAGGAGCTGCCACTGCGCTTCACTCCCGTCCACCAGCCGGCCGACTCTACGGCCGTCGATCTGGGACGCCGGAACATCGTCGTCTTCATTCTCGAAAGCATGTCGGCCGAACACTCGGCCCACCTCTGCCCCGAAATCTACGCCGATCTGCCGCAGAAGGGCTTCACGCCGTTCCTCGACTCGCTGATGCGTCAGGGGCTGACCTTCCGCCGGATGTATGCCAACGGCACGCGCTCGATTCAGGCCATGCCCTCCGTGCTGGGAAGCATTCCCTCGTTCCGCACCCCCTTCGTACTGATGCCGCAATCGCTCGGCGAGAGCCGCCAGCTGCCGGCCATGCTGGCCGATGAGGGCTACTCGACCGCCTTCTTCTGCGGTTCGGAGCGCGGCTCGATGGGATTCGGGGCCTACGCCCGTTCGGCCGGGGTCGAGCGCCTCGTCAGCCGCGAGGATTACGAGGAGCGACACGGAACCGGCGATTTCGACGGCTACTGGGGCATCTGGGACGAGCCATTCCTGCAATTCATGGGCGAGGAGCTCGCGGCAATGCCCGAACCCTTCTTCGCCACGCTCTTCACCCTCTCGTCGCACCATCCGTTCGTCGTCCCAGAGCAGTATGCCGCAATGCTGCCGCAGGGTTACACGAAGATCCACCCGGGCGTGGCGTACGACGATCTGGCCTTCCGCCACTTCTACGAACGCTTCCAGAATGAGGAGTGGTTCCGCCGCACGATCTTTGTCTTCGTGGCCGACCACGTCTCCTCGGAGAAGTTTGCCGACCGGACACGCTCCTACCCCGGCAACATGCACATCCTGGCCTTCATCCATACGCCCGACGGCGCCCTGCGCGGCGAGGTCGGTGAGATCACCCAACAGCTCGACCTGATGCCGACCCTGCTGGGGCTGATCGGCAACCGCAAGCCCTACTTCGCCTTCGGTCGAGACGTGCTCAACGAACCCCGGCGTCCGCGCTGGTCGGTGAGCTACGACGGCGAGTTCCGCGCCCTGACCGACCGCGGCGCCCTGTTGCTCAACGATGCGGGAGTCCCGGCCGGAGTGCGACCCGTCGAGCTGGCCCCGGCAGGTGCTGACACGACGGCAGTCACCGCTCCGGCTGACACGGCGGACGCGGAGAACCCGTCCGTCCCGGCGGCGGCAAACGATCCGGCGGCAAACGATCCGGCGGCAAACGATCCGGCGGCGGCACCTACGGTCGATTCGCTGCGCCGGGGATTTCAGGCCCTGCTGCAGCAGTACTACCAGCATATCGAAAACAAGAATTACACGGTTCATGATTGAATTCCACCCCGTGCGTCTCGAGGACCGCAGCGTCATCGAGCGCCATACGATGCCGTCGGGCATCTGCAACTGCGACCTGGCCTTTGCCAACATGTACTGCTGGCAGGAGGTCTATCACAGCGCGTGGGCCGAGATCGAGGGCTTTCTGGTCATCCGTTTCCAGATCGACGGCGGATCCCGCATCGGCTACATGCAGCCGGTCGGCGAGGGCGATTTCGGGCCGATCATCCCGCTGCTGCGCGAGGATGCCCACGCCCACGGGCAGCGGCTGCGCATTATCGGCCTGACGGACGAGGGGCGTGAGATGATCCGCCGCATGCACCCCGGCGAGTTCGCCTTCGAGTCGGACCGCGCCCTCGAAGACTATGTCTACAACGCCTCGGATCTGCGCGACCTCCCGGGCCGCCGCTACCAGCCCAAGCGCAACCACATCAACCGCTTCATGGCCGAATACCCCAACTACCGCTACGAAGTACTGACACCCGAACGGTCGGCCGAGTGCATGACGCTCGAACGCGTCTGGCGGAAGGAGCACACGGGCCACACCTCGGAGCTGAGTGCCGAACAGCGGGCCATGCAACGGGGATTCGAACACTTCGACGAACTGGGGCTTATCGGCGGCTGTATCTATGTCGGCGACCGGCTGGTGGCCTTCACCTTCGGTTCGGCGGTCAACGACCACACCTTCGACACCCACATGGAGAAGGCCGACACGGAGTACGACGGCGCCTTCACGATCATCAACAAGCTCTTCGCCGAGCACCTTCCCGAGCGATTCACGCTCATCAACCGCGAGGAGGACCTCGGTCTCGAAGGGCTCCGGCGCGCCAAACTCTCCTACCATCCGGCCTTCCTGCAGCACAAGTTCATGGCCATCCACCTCCATCCCGACGAACTGGCCTGCAAGCAGTTGTGGCAGGAGGCCTTCGGCGACGACGACGATTTCGTCGACTCGTTCCTGATCCGTTACTACTCGCGGCACCGGGCCCTGACCATCGAGGAGGAGGGGCACACGGTGGCCATGCTCCATTTGCTCCCCTTCGACACGGAGTTCGGGCCCACGACCTACATCTATGGCGTTGCCACGGCCGAGAGCCACCGTCACCGCGGGCTGGCCTCGCAGCTCATGCGGCAGGCCATGGCGCTCATCGAGGAGCGCGGCAATGCGGCGGCTTTCCTGATCCCAACCCCCGGCAAGGAGTGGCTCCGCGACTTCTACGCAGGGTTTGGACTTGCCGAAGAGACGCCCGTGACGTTCGTTTCGGAGGACGGATTCGACTTCGGAACGGGTGATGCGGCCACCGACCGGGCCATGATCTGGCGGCGCGATGCGTCGGCTCCGCTGCCCGAGACCCTCACAGCCACCTATCGCAAATAGCAGAGCGCCACACCGGCACAAAAAAGTCCGGAACCTTAGCGGTTCCGGACTCATTCATCCCGGCTCTCTTCCACTCCGGACTCTCTCACCTCCCGGATTTTCTCACCTCCCCGGGTTACTTGTTCTCTCTCCCCCCTATTCGTCCCGGGCTATTTGCGGCGCTTGAGGAAACACTCGATCGTGTTCTCCATCAGACAGCAGATCGTCATCGGACCGACACCACCCGGCACCGGCGTGATGACCGAGGCCTTGGGCTCGATGGCGGCAAAGTCGACGTCGCCGCACAGCTTGCCCGTCTCCGGGTCGCGGTTCACACCCACGTCGATCACCACCGCCCCGTCGGCCACCATATCGGCCGTCACGAACTTCGGGCGTCCGATGGCCACTACAAGAATCTCCGCCTCGCGCGTCACCTCGCCGAGATTGCGCGTACGGCTGTGGGCAATGGTCACCGTGGCGTTCTCGTCAAGCAGCAGCTTCGAGACGGGCAGTCCGACGATGTTGCTGCGGCCGATGACGACGGCCCGCTTACCGGCGATCTCCACCCCGGCAGCCTTCAGCATCTTGATGATTCCCTTCGGCGTGCAGGGCAGCGTACAGGGCTGTTTCTGCCACAGCGCCGCCACATTCAGCGGATGGAAGCCATCCACATCCTTCGACTTGTCGATCGCCTCGATCACCTTGCTCTCGTCGATGTGCTTGGGCAGGGGCAGCTGCACCAGAATGCCGTCCACCTCGTCGTCGAGGTTCAGCGCCGAGATGATGTCCAGCAACTCGGCCTCCGTAATCGACTCGGGCTTGCGGATCGTCGTGTTGCGGATTCCCACCGCCTCCGACGCCTTCGCCTTGCCCGTCACATAACTCACACTCGCCGGGTTATCCCCCACGAGAATCACCACCAGATGGGGCACGCGCCCGTATTTGGCCGGGAAGCTCTTCACCTGCTCGGCCATTTCGGCCTTCAGTTTGGCCGACAGTTCCTTTCCGCTAATTATCATACTTTTATTTTACCGTTTCTATTTGTCAAATGCCCAATGGCCGATATCAGTCCGGTGGAAGAGGTTGTCGCACTCGATGCGCGCCACGTCGCGCAGCGCCGCCTCGCGGGCCTCGGCCAGCGTGGCCCCGCGTCCGACGACGAACAGCACCCGTCCGCCGTTGGTCAGAATCCGTTCGCCGTCGGCCTTCGTTCCCATGTGGTAGACCGTTCCCTCGACGCGATCCAGCCCCTTGATCTCGTGGCCCTTTTCATAGCTTCCGGGGTAGCCCTTCGAGGCCAGGACGATGCCCAGCGTCGCGAAGTCGTGCCACTCCAACTGCGTATCGAGCCCCTCGGCCACGGCGCAGAAGATATCGACGATGTCGCTCTTCAGACGCGGCAGCACCACCTCCGTCTCGGGGTCGCCGAAGCGGGCGTTGAACTCGATGACCTTGATTCCCTGCGCCGTCTTCATCAGACCGCCGTACAGAACCCCTTCGAACGGGCATCCTTCGTCCACCATCGCATCGGCCACCGGCTGCAGGATCCGCTCCAGCGCGAAGCGCTCGTCCTCCGGCGTGATGAACGGCAGCGGGGAGTAGGCCCCCATGCCGCCCGTATTGGGGCCCTTGTCGCCGTCGTAGGCCCGCTTGTGGTCCTGCGCCAGCACCATCGGCCACACGCGGCGGCCCGAAACGAAGCACATGAACGAGAACTCCGGACCTTCGAGGTAATCCTCAATGACGACCTTGCCCTCGCCGAACTTGTCATCGAGCAGCATATCCTTCAGCGCGGCGTCGGCCTCCTCCATCGTCCGGGCGATCACCACCCCCTTGCCGGCGGCCAGACCGTCGTACTTCAGCACCGCCGGGAACGAACGGCCGGCCACGTAGTCACGCGCCGCACCGTACTCCGTGAAGGCCCGGAAACCGGCCGTCGGAATGCCGTATTTGGCCATCAACTCCTTGGCAAACTCCTTCGAGGATTCGATCCGCGCGGCGGCCTTCGTGGGGCCGAAGATCCGCAGCCCCGCCTTGCGGAAGCAGTCGACAACCCCCGCCGCCAGAGCCACTTCGGGGCCTACGACCGTCAGACCGATCCCCTTCTCCAGCGCAAAATCGCGCAACTCCTCCACCGCAGTCTCACGGATCGAGACGCACTCCGCCTGCCGGGCAATGCCCGCATTGCCCGGAGCGCAGTAGATCTTGCCGACCTTCGCCGAACGCGACAGCGCATCGACGATGGCATGTTCGCGGCCTCCGCCGCCGATCACCAGCACATTCATAGTCGTCGTCTTTGAGGGATCAGTGTTTGAAGTGACGCTCGCCGGTGAAGAGCATGGCGATACCCTTCTCGTCGGCCTTGGCGATCGAATCGCCGTCGCGCACCGATCCGCCCGGCTGCACGATGGCCGTCACGCCGTATTCGGCGGCCAGCGTCACGCAGTCGTCGAAGGGGAAGAAGCCGTCCGAAGCCAGCACGATGCCCTCCGTCTCGCCGGCGGCACGGGCCTGGTTCAGCGCCAGTTCGGCCGAGCCGATGCGGTTCATCTGACCGGCCCCGACACCCAGCGTGCGACCGTTCTTCACGGCCACGATGGCGTTCGACTTCACATGCTTGACAATATGCCAGCCGAAGTTCAGGTCGTCCATCTGCTCGGGAGCCGGTTTGGCCTTCGTCACGCACATGTCGGCCGTGACGCTCTTCGTCGCGACGTCGAGGTCCTGCACCAGCAGACCGCCGTTGACGCTCACGTACTGCTTCTGATCCACGGTGCCCTTCTCCATGTTGACCTCCAGCAGGCGGAGGTTCTTCTTCGTGCAGAGCACCTCGAGGGCCCCCTCGTCGAATTTCGGCGCCATGATGATCTCCAGGAAGATGGGCTTCATCAGCTCGGCCACCTCGCGCGTCACGGTGCAGTTCGTGGCGACGATACCACCGAAGATCGAAACCTTGTCGGCCTCATAGGCCTTCGTCCAGGCCTCGACGACATCCTTGCCCACGGCTGCGCCGCAGGGGTTCATGTGCTTCAGACCGACGCAGAACGGACGGTCGAACTCCCGCACGATGCACAAGGCGGCGTTGGCATCCTGAATGTTGTTATAGGAGAGCTCCTTGCCGTGCAGCTGACGGGCGAAGGCCAGCGAATAGGGCACCTCGTGCTCCTCGCGGTAGAACTTGGCGCTCTGGTGCGGGTTCTCGCCGTAGCGCAGCGACTGTACCAGATCGAACTCCAGGAAGAGCTTCTCGTTCAGACCGGCCTGCTTGCGCATGTAGGTGGCGATCATGGCGTCGTACTCGGCCGTGTGGGTATAGGCCTTGGCCGAGAGCTTCAGACGCGTATCGCGCTGCGTGTTGCCCGTGGCACGGATCTCCCCGAGGATCTGCTCATAGTCCGCCGGATCGCACACCACCGTCACGTCGGCCCAGTTCTTGGCCGCCGAACGCAGCATCGACGGACCGCCGATGTCGATATTCTCGATGGCGTCCTCCATGCGTACGTCGGGTTTCGAGATCGTCTGGCGGAACGGATAGAGGTTCACGCAGACCAGATCGATGAACTCGATACCGTTCTCCTTCAGCGCCTTCAGGTGCTCGGGGTTGTCGCGGCGCGCCAGCAGGCCGCCGTGAACCTTCGGGTGGAGCGTCTTCACGCGTCCGTCGCAGATCTCCGGAAAGCCCGTCACGTCGCTGATGTTGATTACCTCGACGCCGCTCTCCCGCAGCAGTTTCATCGTGCCGCCCGTGGCGATCACCTCCCAACCGAGTGCACGGAGCCCCTTGGCAAACTCCACGACACCCGTTTTGTCACTTACACTGATCAATGCTCGCATATTCCTATTCTTTTTTTGCGTTCAATAATTTTCCAATCGTTTCGATATAAAGCGGGTATTCCACCGCATGAATCATCGGTTCCAACTCCTCGATATTGTCGCCCTCGTAGGGGAAGGCCCGCTGGGCGATGATCCGTCCGCCGTCCAGTTCGCCGTCGACATAATGGATCGTCACGCCGTAGACCTTCACGCCGTACTCCAGCGCCTGCTCGATGGCATGCGCTCCGCGGAAGGCCGGCAGCAGCGACGGATGGATGTTGATGATCCGCCCGCCATAGGCCCCCAGCAGAACGTCGCCCACGATGCGCATGTAACCGGCCAGACAGACCAGTTCGACCCCGGCGGCATCCAGCCGTGCGACGATCTCACGCTCGTAGTCGGACTTCGAGGCGTACTGCTTCGGCGAAAAGACAAACGACTCCACACCGTGGCGCGCGGCCCGTTCGACGACCGTCGCACCCGGCTTGTCACAGACCATCAGCACCACCTCGGCAGGCAGCTTCCCCTGCTCGCAGGCCGTCACGATGGCCTCGAAATTCGTTCCGTTGCCGCTGGCAAAGACTGCTAGACGATGCATGCCCCTACCGGATAACAACCTTTCCCGAATCGGTAACCCGGCCGATGACCGAGGCGCGTTCGCCTTGCGCCGTGAGGATGTCGATGGCCTTCTGCGCCTCGGAGGCATCCAGGGCGATGACCATGCCGATACCCATGTTGAAGATGTTGAACATCTCGCGGTGAGCCACCTGTCCGTACTTCTCCAGGAAGCGGAAGACCGGCAGGATCTCCCACGTACCCTCTTCGATCTCCAGACCCTGGCCTTCGTGAAGGATGCGCGGGATGTTCTCATCGAAACCGCCGCCCGTGATGTGGCTGATTCCGTGGACGTCGCACTGACGGATCACCTCCAGAACCTGCTTGACGTAGATCTTGGTCGGCGTGAGCAGCACCTCACCCAGCAGTTTGTTCGACAGTTCGGGATAGCACTTGTGCAGATCCAGGTAGTTGTCCGCCAGAATCTTGCGCACCAGGCTGAAGCCGTTCGAGTGGACACCGCTCGAGGCTACACCGACCAGCACGTCGCCCGTACGGACCTTCGAGCCGTCGATGAGCTTCGACTTCTCGACCACGCCCACCGTAAATCCGGCGATGTCGTACTCGCCGTCGGCATACATGCCCGGCATCTCGGCCGTCTCGCCCCCGACGAGCGCGCAGCCCGCCTGACGGCACCCCTCGGCCACACCGGCCACGATGGCCTCGATCTTCTGGGGGATGTTGTGTCCCACGGCCACGTAGTCGAGGAACAGCAGCGGCTCGGCGCCCTGGGCCAGCACGTCGTTGACGCACATGGCCACGGCATCGATGCCGATCGTGTCGTGTTTGTCCATCTGGAAGGCCAGCTTGAGCTTCGTGCCCACGCCGTCGGTGCCGCTTACCAGCACCGGTTCCTTGACCTGCAGGGCCGAGAGGTCGAACATCCCGCCGAAGGCGCCGATGTTGCCCATCACACCCATACGGGCCGTCGAGGCCACATGTTTCTTGATGCGCCGCACCACTTCGTAACCGGCTTCGAGGTTCACTCCGGCCTTTTCATAACTTTGAGCCATAGCTATTGTGGTTTTAAAATTTTCGTCCTGCAATTATTTATTTGTTCCCCTTGTTGGCATCCTCCATCGACTGGTAGAGGGCCGTGGGATAGTGTCCCGTGAAGCAGGCCATGCACAGCTCCCGGCGGTTGCCGGCCTTATAGAGCGATTCGGGCGACAGGAAGGCCAGCGAATCGGCCCCGATCGTGCGACGGACCTCCTCGACATTCTTGCGTGCCGAGATCAGCTCGTCGTAGGTCGACGTATCGACGCCGTAGAAGCACGGCCCGATCATCGGAGGGCTGGCGATGCGCACGTGCACCTCGAGCGCCCCGGCCTCCTTGAGCATCGCCACGATGCGCCGCGAGGTGGTGCCGCGCACGATCGAGTCATCGACCAGCACCACGCGCTTGCCCCGCACGATCGACCGCACGGCCGACAGCTTCATCCGAACGCCCTTCTCGCGCAGCTCCTGCCTCGGCTGAATGAACGTACGGCCGATGTACTTGTTCTTGATCAGACCCATCTCGTAGGGAAGGCCGCTCGCCTCCGAATAACCCATCGCGGCGCTCAGGCTCGAATCCGGCACGCCGACCACGATGTCCGCCTCGGCCGGCGCCTCCCGGAAGAGCAGCCGTCCCGACTCCTTGCGGTAGGCGTGGACGTTGCACCCCTCGATATCGCTGTCCGGACGGGCGAAGTAGATGTACTCCATCGCGCACATCTCGTGACGCTTGAACTTCGAGTAGTCGCTGCTGCGCAGCCCCTGGTGGTCGATCGTGACGATCTCGCCCGGCTCCACGTCGCGCACGAACTCCGCACCCAGCACATCCAGCGCGCACGTCTCGCTGGCCACGACCCAGCCCTCGCCCAGACGCCCGATCGACAGCGGACGCAGTCCGTACTTGTCGCGGCAGGCGTAGATGCGGTTGGCCGTCATGATCAGGAAGGCAAAAGCCCCCTCCAACATGTTCAGCGCGTCGATGATCGAGTAGATTCTCGGACGGTCGTGATAGCGCGTCTCCTTCTTGATCAGGTGGGCCAGGATCTCGCTGTCGGAGGTCGACTGGAAGAGGCTGCCCCGGTTCTCGAGGTAGGTGTGCAGCAGATCCGAGTTGACGATGTTGCCGTTGTGCGCCAGGGCGAAGTCGCCCGTATTGTGGCGGAAAAGAAAGGGCTGGACATTCTCCAGACCACCGCCTCCGGCCGTCGTATAGCGTACGTGACCGATAGCCATCGAACCGTGAAGCGAGGCGAGTTTCTCCTCGTTGAAGACCTCGGTCACCAGTCCGCACCCCTTGATGCGGCGGAACTGTCCCTTGTTGTCGACCGAAACGATACCGGCCCCCTCCTGCCCGCGGTGTTGCAGGGCGTGCAGCCCGTAATAGGTCAGTGATGCGGCTTCGGGCACCCCGTAGATGCCGAACACACCGCACTCCTCGTGCAACTCGCGGTCGCAAATCTCATTCATCCTCATCTTATTCGGTAATTTTCTTCAGGCGTGACAATATCTCCTCATACGACTCGCGCACACGACCCAGATCGCGGCGGAAACGGTCCTTGTCGAGCCGTTCGTGGGTCGTCATGTCCCACAGACGGCACGTGTCGGGCGAAAACTCGTCGGCCAGCACGATCTCGCCGTCCGACGTACGCCCGAACTCGATCTTGAAATCCACCAGTTTGACGTTGATCCGGGCGAACAGCGCCTTGAGCACCTCGTTGATGCGCGCCGTCATCGCATAAATGGTCTTCAGCTCCTCATAGGTCACAAGTCCCAGCGCCACGGCGTGGTGGTCGTTGATCAGCGGGTCGCCCAGCTCCTCGCGCTTGTAGCAGAGGTCGTAGATCGTGTTCGAAGGCTGCATGCCCTCTTCGATACCCAGCCGCTGGGCCATCGAGCCGGCAATGACGTTGCGTACGACCACCTCCAGCGGAATGATCGTCACCCGACGGCACAACTGATCGCGGTCATTGAGTTTCTCGAGGAAGTGGGTCTTCACGCCGGCCCGCTCCAGCTCGCGGAAGATGATCGACGAGATGGCGTTGTTGACCACCCCCTTGTTCTCGATCGTCGCCTTCTTGATGTTGTTGAAGGCCGTCGCGGTATCCTTGTAGCGGATGATGATCCGCTCGGGATCGTCCGTGCGGAAGATCTGCTTCGCCTTGCCCTCGTAGAGCATTTCAAGTTGTTTCATCTATCTTGATACTTGTTTTTTACGGAAATAGGCTACGGCATTTTCGAAGAGCGACTGCCGCTTGTTGCCTGCAATGTTCTTGTAGAGGTTCTCCTCGTAACGCTCCGTGTGGCCCATCTTGCCGAGGATCTGCCCGTCCTTCGAGACGAGGCCCTCGATGGCATACGACGAACCGTTGGGGTTGAACGGCGCCTCGGCTGTCGGACGACCCTCGGCGTCGGCATACTGGAAGGCCACCTGCCCGGCGTCGAACAGTTCGCGGGCCAGCTGCTCGCTGACGACGAACTTGCCCTCACCGTGGCTGACGGCGATCGAGTGCAGCTCGCCGACGCGGAACGACGAGAGCCACGGCGAATTGGTCGAGGCCACGCGCGTGGTGACGATCTGCGAGATGTGGCGGTTGATGTCGTTGCGGAACAGCGTCGGCGAATCCTTGGTCACCATACCCAGCCGTCCGTAGGGAAGCAGGCCCGACTTCACCAGCGCCTGGAAACCGTTGCAGATACCCAGAATCAGACCGCCGCGATCCAGCAGCGCGTGGATCTCCTCCATGATGTCCTTGTTGTTCAACACGTTGACGATGAACTTGGCGCTGCCGTCGGGTTCGTCACCCGACGAGAAGCCGCCGCTCAGCACGAAGATCTGCGCCCGGCGGATATGCTCCTTCATCTCGGCAATCGAGCGCAGGATGTCGTCGCCGGCGATGTTGCACAGCACGCTCATCTCCACCCGGGCTCCGGCCTTGCGGAAAGCCTTGGCCGTATCGTAATCGCAGTTCGTGCCGGGGAAGACCGGAATGTAGACCAGCGGATGTTCGACCGCCTCGCCCGGATAGGTGAAGTTCCGCGGGGCGGGCTCCGAGGTCATCACCTCGGCCGTATTGTGTCCCTTGTCGGGATAGATCGTTGCGAACTTCTCGGTATTGGCGCGGTAGAGCTCCTCGAGGGGCATGCGCACGTCGCCGACCGTCACGGCCGCATCGGCCACGGTGAAGCCCACCAGCTCGGCGGCCGGATACTCCAGCGTACCCTCGCACTCGACCAGAATCGAGCCGTAGGCGTAGTCGTAGAGCTTCGACTCCGCCATCTCGACCTCGACGCCGATTCCGTTTCCGAAGGCCATCTTCGCCAGGCCCTCGGCCACGCCGCCGAAGCCCACCGACCAGGCCGCGAGGATCTTGCCCGAGGCAATCTCATCGCTCACGAACGAGAAGTTGCGCTTCAGCTGCTCCGTATCGGGCATCCAGTTCTCACGCGGCGTGTGGCGCACGAGGTAGAGACGGTGTCCGGCCCCCTTCAGGTCGGTCGAGATGATGGTCCGTGCATCGACCGTCGTGATGCCGAAGGCCATCAGCATCGGCGGCACGTTGATGTGCTGGAACGTTCCCGACATCGAGTCCTTGCCGCCGATCGACGGAAGCCCCAGTTCGACCTGCATCCGCAGCGCACCGAGCAGGGCACTGAGGGGTTTGCCCCACGACTCGGCATCCTTGGTCATGCGCTCGAAATACTCCTGATAAGAGTAGCGCATCCGCTCGTAGCGGCCGCCTGCAGCCACTACCTTCGCCGCAGCCTCCACCACGGCGTAGGCCGCCCCGTGGTAGGGGCTCCACTTGGCCACGAAGGGGTTGTAGCCGAAGGCCATCACACTGGCCGTATCGGTATAACCGTCGGTCGGGAGTTTCTGCACCGAAACCTGCGTCTCGCTGCGCTGCGTGCGTCCGCCGAAGGGCATCAGCACCGTCGAGCGGCCGATTGTCGAGTCGAACATCTCGATCAGCCCCCGCTGCGAAACGACGTTGTTGTCCTTCAGATTGTTCTCGAAGCGTTCGGCCGCCGCGGCGCCCTCAACCCGCCGTTCGAAGGGGTTGCGGTTCTCGACGGCACCGACCTTCGCCTCGGCATAGTGCTTCGCACCGGCGCTGTCGATGAACGCCCGGCTCAGGTCGACCACCATGCGGTCGCCCTTGAACATCCGCATCCGCGCCGTGTCGGTCACGTCGGCCACATGCACCGCCTCGATGTTCTCCTCGCGGCAGTAGCGCATGAACTCCTCCATGTCCTTGGCCTCGACGACCACCGACATGCGCTCCTGCGACTCGCTGATGGCCAGTTCCGTGGAGTTCAGACCGCTGTATTTCGTCTTCACCCGGTCGAGGTAGATGTCCAGACCGTCGGCCAGCTCGCCGATGGCCACGCTGACACCGCCCGCACCGAAGTCGTTCGATTTCTTGATCAGGCGCGTCACCTCCGGACGGCGGAACAGCCGCTCCAGCTTGCGCTCCTCGGGGGCGTTACCCTTCTGCACCTCGCTGCCGCACGTCTCGAGCGACTTGGCGTTGTGCTCCTTCGACGAACCCGTCGCACCGCCGATGCCGTCGCGGCCCGTGCGTCCGCCGAACATGATGATCCGGTCGCCCGGCGCGGGGCGTTCGCGGCGTACGTTCTCGGCCTTCACGGCACCCACCACGGCACCCACCTCCAGGCGCTTGGCCACGTAGTCGTCGTGGTAGATCTCGCGCACGTGGGTCGTGGCCAGACCGATCTGGTTGCCGTAGCTCGAGTAGCCGGCGGCGGCCTTCTTCGAGATGACGCTCTGCGGCAGTTTGCCCGGCAGCGTCTCCGATACGGGCTGGTAGATGTTCCCGGCACCCGTCACGCGCATCGCCTGGTAGACGTAGCTGCGGCCCGACAGCGGGTCGCGGATCGCTCCGCCCAGACAGGTCGACGCTCCGCCGAAGGGTTCGATCTCCGTCGGATGGTTGTGCGTCTCGTTCTTGAACTGCAGCAGCCATTTTTCGGTCTTGCCGTCGACGTCGACATCGACGTAGATCGAGCAGGCATTGTTCTCCTCCGAAACCTCCAGATCGTCCAACAGCCCCTTCTTCTTCAGGTAGCGGGCGCCGATCGTGGCGATATCCATCAGGCAGAGACTCTTGTGCTCACGTCCCAACTCACGGCGGATGCGCAGGTAGAGGGCCAGCGAATCCTCGATTTCGTCCTTCACGAAGGACTCCTCGACGGTGATGCCCTCCAGTTCGGTCGTGAAGGTCGTATGGCGGCAGTGGTCGCTCCAGTAGGTATCCAGGATGCGCAGCTCCGTCTCGAAGGGGTCGCGACCCTCCGCGCGGAAGTACTTCACCACCTCGTAGAGGTCGTCGGCATTCATCGCCAGACCCATCCGCTGACAATAGGGTTCGAGTTCGTCATCCTTCATCTCCCGAAAACCCTCCAGCACCTGAACGGGTTTCACCTCGGCCTGCTCCATGTCGCTCAGCACCGAGAGATCCTTCTCGCGCGACTCCACGGCATTGATGTAGTAGTGGCGGATACGGGCCAGCTCCTCCTCCGAGACGCTCGGATCGAAGAGCAGCAACTTGGCCGAACGGATATTGACCTGCGCCTCGGGGTCGATCAGCCGCACGCAGTCGACGGCCGATGCGGCCCGCTGGTCGAACTGTCCCGGCAGGCACTCCACGGCGATGTACTTGTGGCCCGAGAGGTCGCATGCGTCGCTCACCTCATCGGTCACCACCTCGCCGAAGACGCGATAGCGGCTCTTTTCGAGTAGCTCGGGCGTGAAGCCGAACAGATCGTAGATGTTCAGCAGCCGCAGTTCGCGCAGCGAAAGGTTGAGATTCGTGTTCAACTCGCGTCGAAGACTCTCCGCCTCCACCCGGAAGCGCGGCAGTTTCTCGACAAAAATACGATAGTTGGTCGTGTTCATGTATTGTGTTGTTTGTCTTTGCTCTGTTCTCATTTCACAAAACGGTCGGCCCACTCCTTTTCGTACGACTCACCCGTCATGCCGACAAAGGTGATGTGCCCCATCTTGCGTTTGGGGCGGCTCTCGGTCTTGCCGTAGAGGTGGACGTAAACGTTCGGACGATGCTCCCGCTCCACCTGGCGGGCCGCCTCAAGATCCTGTCCCAGGATGTTCTTCATCACCGTCGGGGCCACCAGACGCGGCTCCTGCAGCGGCTCGCCCACCAGATAGCGCACCAGTTCGCGGAACTGGTTGGTCGTGCACCCCTCGATCGTGTAGTGACCCGAGTTGTGGGGGCGCGGCGCCATCTCGTTGAAGAAGATCTCCCGCCCGCGGATGAAATACTCGATGGCCAGAATCCCTTCGTAGCCGCAGTCGCGCATGAAGCGTTCGCTCTGCACCTTCATCCGTCCGAGCACCTCCGCATCGGCCGCCGCCGGAACGATCGACAGATCGAGGATGCCGTCGCGGTGGATGTTGCGCCCCACGGGGAAGCTCACGACATGCTCGCGGTCGGCCACCATGACGATGCTGGCCTCCGAGTCGAAGGCGATGAACTCCTCCAGGATGCAGGGCACCGTCAGCAGCGGCAGCGCCCGTTCGATATCCTCCTCGCGGCGGAGCACCATCTGTCCGTGGCCGTCGTAGCCCAGCGTGCGGGTCTTCAGCACGGCCGGAAGGCCCAGCTCCCGCACGGCGGCACGCAGCGACGCCTCATCGTCGACGGCCGCAAAGCCCGGCGTGCGGAGCCCGTGATCGCGGGCGTTCGTCTTCTCGCGGAAGCGGTCCTGCGAATCGTAGAGCGGGCGGTAGCCCTGCGGGATGTTGTTTTTTTCGCTCAGCGGGATGAGAATATCCCCCGGCACGTTTTCGAATTCGTAGGTCACGGCGTCGCTCATGCGGCAGAGCCGTTCGAGCGCTTCGGCGTCGTTGTAGGCCGCCACAATGTGGTCGTCACACACGCGGAAGGCCGGTGCATCCGGCGCCGGATCGAGCGCCACGGCCCGTACGCCCAGCACGTGGGCCTGTTCGGCGATCATCAGTCCCAGCTGGCCGCCCCCGATAATTCCGATGGTCTTCATCAGTCGAGTTCGGCTTTCAGGACATCGGCGGTCTGTTTGGCGCGGAAGGCTTCGAGCCGGGCGGCCAGCGCCTCGTCCTGCAGCGCAAGGATCGACACGGCGATCAGCGCAGCGTTCTTGGCGCCGTTGATGGCGGTCGTGGCGACGGGAACGCCCGCCGGCATCTGCACGATCGACAGCAGCGAGTCCAGGCCGTTCAGAGCCCGTGACTTGACCGGAACACCCACCACGGGCAGCGTGGTCATGGCAGCCACCATGCCCGGGAGATGAGCCGCGCCGCCTGCACCGGCGATGATGACACCCAGGCCGCGCGAGCGGGCCGTCTTGGCATATTCACACAGCAAATCGGGGGTACGATGGGCACTGACGACCCGTTTTTCAAACTCCACGCCGAACGATTCGAGCGTGCGGACAGCATCGGCCATCACCTCATAATCGCTCACGGAGCCCATAATAACGCCTACTTTCATGGTCATATCGAATTACAAAATCATCCAAAAACAAAAGGCAGACCGCCACGACATCGTATGTCATGGCGGTCCGGTATCTATCCGAGAAGTCCGCAGGAGACCATTTGCCGTCCCCGGGACTGCGCACACTGCTGCTGTCGGGACACCGCCGAATAGAACGCAGCGGCCCGAACCTGCTGTTTCTTCCGCTCGCGCCCGTCGGAAGCGACGTTTCGCCGGCAGCAGTCTGAGAGGCAGTCTTGTATCATCGGGATTAACCTAACTGTTAAAACATCGTTACAAAAGTAGCGCTTTTCGGCCGACTTTCAAAATTCCCGGAGAGATTCTATCGACATTTTTTCGACAATCGAACCTCCTTCTTTCCGATTGTACGAAACACCCCGGGAAGCCGTCGGCTCCCGGGGTGAAATTTCCTTGCGGAACGGCCGGAATGGCCCTCGCCTCCTCAGCTCCGTCAACGGGCCTTGGCCTCGCAGTAGGCGCAGCGGCACGTGCCGTCGGGCATCCGCCGGAACAGCTGGTCGACATCCTCCGTGGCCGAAATGCAACGGCGGTTCGGGCAGACCATCTCGTTGACGATATACTCCTCGTTGAAGACCGGCGTACGGGCATACGGCCGGTTCTCGTCGGCCCAGCGCAGCAGCGTCAGGATCAGTGCCATACGCACGAACTTGCCGTTCTCCACCTGCCGGAAGTAGGCCGCACGCGGATCGTTGTCCACCGCCCGCGTGATCTCGTTCACACGCGGCAGCGGGTGAAGAATCGTCATGTCCTTCTTGGCCGTACGCAGCTTCTCGGGGTTGAGCACGAAGCTGTTCTTCACGCGGTCGAACTCCTCCTCGTCCAGGAAACGCTCCTTCTGCACGCGCGTCATGTAGAGGATATCCAGTTCGGGCATCACCTCCTCCATCGTGCGCACCTCGCGGAACGTGATGCGCGAGTTGGCCTGCATCTCCTGCAGCATGTAGTCCGGAAGACGCAGCTCCTCGGGCGAGATCAGGATCACGTTGATCCCCTCGTAGCGCGACAGCGCCTTGATGAGCGAGTGGACCGTACGCCCGAACTTCAGGTCACCGCAGAAGCCGATCGTCATGTGGTCGAAACGGCCCTTTTCGCGCTTGATCGTCAACAGGTCCGTCAGGGTCTGCGTCGGGTGCGAGTGGCTGCCGTCACCGGCGTTGATCACCGGGATTCCGGCATACTGCGATGCCACGAGCGGCGCACCCTCCTTGAAGTGGCGCATGGCGATGATGTCCGCAAAGCAGCGGATCACCCGCACCGTATCGGCCACCGTTTCGCCCTTCGACACCGATGACGAATTGGCGTCCGAGAAACCGATCACCTGGCCGCCCAGTTCAAGCATCGCCGAGGTGAAGCTCAGACGCGTACGCGTCGAGGGTTCGTAGAAGAGCGTGGCCAGCTTCTTGCCCTTGCAGGCTTCGCTGTATTTGGCCCGGTTGGCGATGATGTCCTCGGCCAGAGCCACGATCTGTTCGGTCTCCTGGACCGTCAGATCGGTAGGATCAATCAGATGACGCATGTGTGCTATTTTTAGTGTTTCATCCACGATTCGTCCGACGGATTGTCGCGGAACTTCAGCAGACGCTCCTTGTCCTCGGGCTTGATGTATCCCTCCTCAGCGGCCACCTCGACCAGCGCGTCGAGATTCGAGAGGCTGTAGTTGACGACATTGGCCTCGCGCAGACGGTCCAGCCCCTTCTTCATCCCGTAGGTGAAGATCGACGCCACGCCCAGCACCTCGGCGCCGGCTTCACGCAGGGCGTTGACCACCTCGATGCACGATCCGGCCGTCGAGATCAGATCCTCGATGACGACCACCTTCTGGCCCTTCTCCAGCCGGCCTTCAATCTGGTTGCCGCGGCCGTGGTCCTTCGACCCCGAGCGGACGTAACCCATCGGCAGGTCGAGAATCGTCGCCGTGATGGCGGCATGGGCGATGCCGGCCGTCGACGTTCCCATCAGCACCTCGGCCTGGGGATACTTCGTGCGGACGATCTCCGCAAGGCCCGCCTCCACGTGCTTGCGCACCTCGGGAGCCGTCAGCGTCAGACGGTTGTCGCAATAGATCGGGCTCTTGATACCGCTGGCCCACGTAAACGGCTGTTCGGGGCGCAGGAAGACCGCGCCGATCGACAGCAAATCCTTTGCAATAGCTTTTTCCATAACTTTTTTATGCTGCTCGTTTTTCTGTTTTTCCCATGCAGACCCGGCCGCACGCCCGCTCCCGGAGTGCCGCCCGATCCGCCCCTATTCGAGGGCCTGACGCAGGACCTTTTCCACCTCGTCGGGATAGATGCCCCCTTCGTGGACCTTCACGCCGTCGACGTAGAAGGTCGGCACGTAGTAGTAATCATACCGGTCGGCCACCTCGGGCTCCTCCGACTCCTCGATCATCTCGATCTCAACGGGAGCCAGTTCCGGATGGGCCGCCTTGGCCTCCTCGATATAACGCAGCGCCTTCTTGCAGAAAGGGCACGTCTTCAGATAGAACAATTTTACGGGTTTCATGGTTTTTCCGTGTTTTCCGTTTTCAATTCTCCGGCCGCCGGAACGTTCCGGCCCTGCCATACGGGCGAAGAGGATGGCTTGTTTTTTTTCCCCCCCCCAGCTCCGGCCTTCTGGCTACTCGCCGACGAACTCGGCCACGCAACGGCGATAGGCCGCTACGGGATCCGCAGCCGCCGTGATCGGACGTCCGACGACGATGAAATCCGAACCGATCTCGCGGGCCCGGGCCGGAGTCGTCACACGCACCTGGTCGGCCACGTCGCCGTCGGCGAAGCGCACGCCCGGCGTGACGGTCAGGAAGTCACGGCCGCACGCCTCATGAACCATACCGGCTTCGAGCGGCGAACAGACCACACCGTCCAACCCCGCCTCGCGCGTGTTCTGCGCATACTTGACGATCGTGTCGTTGATCGAGGCGCCGATCAACAGTTCGCGCTGCATGCGCTCCTCGCTCGTCGAGGTGAGCTGCGTCACGGCGATCAGCAGCGGACGCGTCCCGTCCTCGCGCGTCAGCCCCTCGAGGGCCGCCCGCATCATCTCGATCGTACCGGCGGCGTGGACGTTGCACATGTCCACATCCAGACGCGACAGCACCGCCATTGCCTTCTTCACCGTATTGGGAATGTCGTGTAGCTTCAGGTCGAGGAAGATCTTGTGTCCCCGGCGCTTGATCTCGCGCACGATCGACGGGCCTTCGGCATAGTAGAGCTCCATGCCGATCTTCAGAAAGGGTTTGCGCGCCTCGTCCCGGAAGAGGTCGAGGAAGCGGAAGGTATCCTCTGCGGACTTGAAGTCGCAGGCGATGATTACGTCTCGTTCCATATTGTTTTTCAAGCTATTCCGATTATATCCGACAAACGTTCGATGCCCAGGCGCTGCATCTCGCCGGGCAGTGCCTCGACGATCTCTTTCGAGGCGTAGGGGTTGACCAGATTGGCGGCGCCGACCTGCACGGCCGTCGCGCCGGCCATCATCATCTCGATCACGTCGCGGGCCGACCGCACGCCGCCGCACCCCATGACCGGAATCCGGCACGCATGGGCCACCTGGTAGACCATCCGCACGGCCAGCGGGAAGATCGCCGGGCCCGAGAACCCGCCCATCGTATTGGCGATTACAGGCCGTCTGCGGGCCACGTCGATGCGCATGCCCAGCACCGTATTGATCAGCGAGATGCCGTCGGCCCCCGCCTCCTCACACGCCCGGGCGATCGCAACGATGTCCGTGACGTTGGGCGAGAGTTTGATGAAGACCGGCTTGGTAGTCACGGCCTTCACCGCGCGCGTCACCTCGGCCGCCGCCTCGGGGCTCGTGCCGAACGACATGCCGCCGTGGCGCACGTTCGGGCACGAGACGTTCACCTCGATGATCCCGACCTGCTCCTGCTTGTCGATCCGCTCGCAGCAGTAGGCATACTCCTCGACCGAGAAGCCCGAGATGTTGGCAATGACCGGTTTGCGGAAGAAGCTCCGCAGCCGCGGCAGTTCGTGCCGGATCACGGCGTCGATGCCCGGGTTCTGCAGCCCCACGGCGTTGATCATCCCCTCGGTGCACTCGGCGATGCGGGGCGTGGGGTTGCCGAAGCGCGCCTCGCGCGTCGTTCCCTTGAACGAGAACGACCCGAGGATGTTGATGTCGTAGAAGTCCTTGAATTCGTTGCCGTAGCCGAACGTGCCGCTGGCCGGTACGACCGGGTTGTCCAGCCGCACGCCGCACAGCTCCACCGTCGTGTCGACCCCGGCGGCGATGCCGGGTTGTATCGTCTGTTTCCCTACCATATGATCTCTCCTTTCTCCAGTACGGGTCCCTCCTTGCAGATGCGCTTGTTGCCGTACCGGGTTTTGCACGAGCAGCCCATGCAGGCGCCGAATCCGCACCCCATGCGCTCCTCGAACGAAAGCTGTCCGTCCTGCTCCACGGCGTTGTACAGAGCGTGGAGCATCGGCAGCGGCCCGCAGGCGTAGAAGTAGTCGAAATCGAGCCTCTCCTCGGCGATGGCCGTCGTCACGAAGCCCTTCACGCCGCGCGAACCGTCGGCCGTGGCCACCGTGACGCTGCACCCCAGACGGCGGAACTCCTCCTCGTAGAAGATCTCCGACTCGGTGTTGAAGCCCAGCACCACGCCGACCGGTTTGCCCGCATCGAGCAGCTTGCGGGCCAGTCCGTAGAGCGGGGGAACCCCCACTCCGCCGCCGACCAGCAGCGGACGCCGGGCGTCGATCCGTGTCGAGAAGCCGTTTCCGAGCCCCGTCAGCAGGTCGAGCTCCTCGCCCGCCTCCATGCGGCTCATCTGCGCCGTACCCTCACCCACGACCTTATAGATCAGCACGATCCGCTCGTCGTCCCAGTCGCACACCGAGATCGGCCGCCGTAGATAGCGCCCCTCGAGGGCGATGTTGACGAATTGTCCGGGAGCCGTAATCCACTGCGTGTCACCCTCGAGCGTCATGCGCCACACCGACTCCGTCAGCCGTTCGTTCTCTTCGATGCGGTAGAGTCCCCGCTTGTACATCGTCCCGCTTGCCGATTTGTCCGTCATCATGGCGCTCTCCTATTTGGCGTCGATCGTAGAAACCCGCAGCGTGATCTCCTCCAGCACGTCCAGCAGCACCTTCACCGTCTCGAGGGCCGTGAAGACCGTCACGTTGTTCTCGACGGCCGTGCGGCGGATCTCATAGCCGTCCAGCCGCGTATTGTGCTGGTTGATGTCGATCGTGTTGATCACGTAGCTGATATGTCCCTGACGCAGGGCGTCGATAATCTCCGTGCTTCCCTCGTTCAGCTTGCGGCGCGTGCGCGTGCGGATGCCGTGCTCGCGCAGGAACTCCGCCGTGCCGGTCGTCGCCTCGATGTTGAAGCCCAGGTCGTAGAAACGCTTCACGAGCGGCAGCGCCTGCGGCTTGTCCTGATCGGCGATCGTCACGAAGATCGTTCCGTAGTTCGAGACGTGCATGCCCGTGGCCTGCAGCGCCTTGTAGAGCGCCCGCGTCAGCTTGTCGTCGTAGCCGATCGCCTCACCCGTCGACTTCATCTCCGGCGAGAGGTAGGAATCCATGCCGCGGATCTTGGCGAACGAGAAGGCCGGAGCCTTCACGTACCAGCGCTCCTTCTCGCGGCCATAGACCTCGCTGTAACCCAGTTCGCGGAGCGACTTGCCCAGGATGACCTGCGTGGCGATGTGCGCCATCGGAACCCCGGTCGACTTCGAAAGGAACGGTACCGTACGCGACGAACGCGGGTTGACCTCGATGACGTAGACGTCGTCGTCGCCCGCCACGATGAACTGGATGTTGTAGAGACCCACGATGCCGATCCGCAGACCCAGCCGCACCGTGTAGTCGATGATCTTCTCCTTGGCACGCTGGCTGACGCTGAAGGTCGGGTAGACGCTGATCGAGTCACCCGAGTGGATACCCGTATGCTCGACATGCTCCATGATGCCCGGAATGAAGACATCGCGTCCGTCGCAGATGGCGTCGACCTCCAGCTCCTTGCCCAGGATGTAGCGGTCGACCAGCACCGGCTGGTCCACATTCACCTCCACGGCCGTCTGCAGGTAGTGACGCAGCCGCTCCTCGTTCGAGACGATCTGCATGGCGCGGCCGCCCAGCACGTAGCTCGGACGAACCAGCACCGGATAGCCGATCCGTGCCGCCGCCTTCACGCCGGCCTCGATGTCCGTCACGGCCTCGGCCTCCGGCTGCGGGATGCCCAGCTCCTCCATGATGCGCTCGAAGCAACCGCGGTCCTCGGCGTTGCGGATCGCCTCGCAGTCCGTGCCGATGATCGGCACACCCAGTTCGGCCAGCGGTTCGGCCAGGTTGATGGCCGTCTGTCCGCCCAGCGACACCACGATCGCCTCGGGCTTTTCGAGATGGATGACGTTCATCACGTCCTCGACCGTCAGCGGCTCGAAGTAGAGCTTGTCGCTGGTCGTGTAGTCCGTCGAGACGGTCTCCGGGTTGTTGTTGATGATGATGGCCTCGTAGCCCGCCTCGCGGATCGACCAGATGGCGTGAACCGTCGAGTAGTCGAATTCGACGCCCTGTCCGATGCGAATCGGGCCCGAACCCAGCACGACGATCTTCTTGCGGTCGCTCACCTTCGACTCGTTTTCGTGCTCGTAGGTCGAGTAGAAGTAGGGCACGTAGGAGTCGAACTCGCTGGCGCACGTGTCGATCATCTTGTAGACGGGGAAGATGTCGTTCTTCTCCCGCAGGCGGTACATCTCATGCTGCGAAAGCCCCCACAGCTGGCCGATATACTTGTCGCTGAAGCCCATGCGCTTGGCGTCGCGCAGCGTCTCGATGTCCATCGGATGGGCGCGGAGCACCTTCTCGAACTCGACGATGTTCTTGAACTTCTCGAGAAAGAACATGTCGATCTTCGTCTTGTCGTAGATCAGCGCCAGGTCGACCCCGCCGCGGATCAGCTGGGCGATGGCATAGAGGCGGTCGTCCGTACCGATCTTGATATAGTCCAGCAGGTCGTCGTTCGACCATGAATCGAATTTCTTGTGGTAGATGTGGCAGACGCCCGTCTCAAGCGAGCGGACGGCCTTCAGCAGCGACTCCTCCATCGTGCGGCCGACCGACATCACCTCGCCCGTGGCCTTCATCTGCGTGCCGAGCTTGTTCGAGGCGTCGGAGAACTTGTCGAACGGGAAGCGGGCGATCTTCGTCACCACGTAGTCGAGCGTCGGCTCGAACGAGGCCGGCGTATTGGCAATGCGGATCTCGTCGAGCGTCAGACCCACGGCGATCTTCGCACTCACGCGGGCGATCGGGTATCCCGAGGCCTTCGAGGCCAGGGCCGACGAACGCGACACGCGCGGGTTCACCTCGATGAGGAAGTATTTGAACGACAGCGGATCCAGCGCGAACTGCACGTTGCAGCCGCCCTCGATCTTCAGCGCGCGGATGATCTTCAGCGCCGAGTCGCGCAGCATCTGGAACTCCTTGTTGGTCAGCGTCTGGCTCGGGGCCACGACAATCGAGTCGCCCGTATGGATGCCCACCGGGTCGATATTCTCCATGCAGCAGATGCTGATGGCCGTGTCGTTGTGGTCGCGCATCACCTCGAACTCGATCTCCTTGTAG
The DNA here is from genome assembly GCF_944320325.1 of Alistipes megaguti. Classification (NCBI taxonomy): domain Bacteria; kingdom Pseudomonadati; phylum Bacteroidota; class Bacteroidia; order Bacteroidales; family Rikenellaceae; genus Alistipes; species Alistipes megaguti. The sequence goes on along the minus strand of NZ_CALUHA010000014.1, from coordinate 41,980 downwards.
CCCTTGATGCTCTTCTCGACCAGCACCTGATGCACGGGCGAGAGAGCCAAGGCGTTGCGCATCATCTCGCGCAGCTGCGCCTCGTCATCGGCGAAGCCGCCGCCCGTACCGCCCAGCGTGAAGGCCGGACGCAGCACCACCGGATAGCCGATCCGCGCGGCAATCTCCACCCCTTCGTCGATCGTCGAGGCCACCTCCGACGGAAGCACCGGTTCGCCCAGCGACTGGCACAGTTCCTTGAAGAGTTCGCGGTCCTCGGCGCGTTCGATCGAGTCGAACGACGTGCCCAGGATCTCCACCTGACACTCCTTCAGGATACCCTTCTTGGCCAGCTGCACGGCCAGATTCAGACCCGTCTGTCCGCCCAGTCCCGGAACGATGGCATCGGGACGCTCGTAGCGGATGATCTTGGCCACATATTCGAGCGTCAGCGGCTCCATGTAGACCTTGTCCGCAATATGCGTATCGGTCATGATCGTGGCAGGGTTCGAGTTGGCGAGGATCACCTCGTAGCCCTCCTCCCTGAGGGCCAGACAGGCCTGCGTACCCGCGTAGTCGAACTCCGCGGCCTGACCGATCACGATCGGGCCCGACCCGATCACCATCACCTTCTTGATATCTTTTCTCTTAGGCATGTTTGTACTCCTCCATGATTTTGGTGAACTTATTGAACAGATAGGTGCTGTCCTGCGGACCGGCGGCACTCTCCGGGTGATACTGCGTCGAGAAGACCCGCTCCTCGGCACACTCCACCCCTTCGGCCGTGCCGTCGAGCAGATTGACGTGCGTCAGCGTCAGCCCCGTACCCTTCAGCGAGTCGATGTCCACGGCATAGCTGTGGTTCTGGCTCGTGATCTCGATCTTGCCCGTCTGCAGGTTCTTGACCGGATGATTGGCGCCGCGGTGGCCGAACTTCATCTTGAAGGTCCGCGCACCGTAGGCCAGCGAGATCAGCTGATGGCCCATGCAGATGCCGAAGAGCGGCAGACGTCCCCGCAGCCGGCGGATCAGTTCGATGACCGGCTGTACGTCCTCCGGGTTGCCGGGTCCGTTCGAGAAGAGGATACCGTCGGGATGGAAGGCAAGGATCTCCTCCAGCGTCGAATTGTAGGGCATCACCGTGACGTTGCAGCCCACGTGGTTCAACTGCCGCACGATGTTGTACTTGATGCCGCAGTCGATGGCCACCACGTCGTACTTGTGGTTGGCCACGCGCGACAGCCAGCGTTTCTTGCAACTTACGCGTGCGACCATGTCGTGGGGCATCTCATAGGCGTGCAGCCGTGCCAGCGCCTCTTCGCGGGGGGTCTGGGCCGAGGTGATGATCACCTTCTGGCTGCCCTCGTCGCGGATGATGCGCGTCAGCGTCCGGGTGTCAACTCCCGAGATGGCCGGGATGTCGTACTCCTCGAAGACCTCGTTGAGCGTCTTCGTGTAGCGGAAGTTCGACGGAAGGTCGTTGTACTCCCGGACGATCATGCCGCCGACGGTCGGCGTCTTGGTCTCGTAATCCTCATCGGCCATACCGTAGTTGCCGATCAGCGGGTAGGTCATCACGACCATCTGATCCGTGTACGACGGATCGGACATGATCTCCTGATACCCCACCATCGAGGTATTGAAGACGATCTCGTTGATGGCCTCGCGGTCGGATCCGAAACCGTATCCGTAAAACTCGCGGCCGTCCTCCAGGACGATCTTTTTCGTAAATGCTTTCATCCTTGTCTGTCCTTATCTGTTTGATTTCGTTGTCAGCGTATCGTAAACCGTGCGGCCGCCAACCACCGTCAGCACCGCGCCGCCATCGACCTGCCAGCCGGCAAACGGCGTGGCATGGCCCTTCGAGAGGAACGTAGCGGGATCAATTGCATAGTGCATGTCGAGGTCCAGCACCGTGAAGTCGGCCGGATCCCCCTCGGCAATTCCCCCCTCGAGCGCAAAGAGCCGCCGCGGATTGACCGACATCAGCTCCACGAGGCGCTCCAGCGTCATGACGCCCCGCTTTACCAGATAGGTATAGAGCAGCGGGAAGGCCGTCTCCAGCCCGACGATGCCCATGGCGCTCCGCTCCAGACCGCGCGACTTCTCCTCGGCGGTATGCGGGGCGTGGTCCGTGGCGATGACCTCGATTGTGCCGTCGACAATGCCGGCCAGCAGCGCCTCGCGGTCCTCGCGGCTGCGCAGCGGCGGGTTCATCTTGAAGCGTCCCTCCTCCTGCAGATCCTCGTCGCAAAGCAGCAGGTAGTGGGGACCCGTCTCGCAGCTCACCCTGAGGCCCCGGGCCCTGGCGCGCCGTACCAGCTCGACGCTCTCCTTCGTCGAAACGTGGCAGACGTGGTACTGGCACCCGGTCCGTTCGGCCAGCGCGATGTCACGCTCGACCTGCCGCCACTCGCTCTCCGACGAAATGCCGCGGTGGCCGTGTTCGCGGCAGTAGACGCCGTCGTGGATATAGCCGCCGCGCAGGAGTTCGTCGACCTCGCAGTGGGCCACGATCGGCTTGCGGACCGCCGCCGCCCGGCGCATCGCCTCCTCCATCAGCTCCTCCGACTGCACACCGCGCCCGTCGTCCGAGAATCCCGCCACGTGGGGCGCCAGCGCCGCAAAGTCGACCAGTTCGCCGCATCCACGCTGCCCCATGGTGATCGAGGCATAGGGTTTGACGCGCACCGCGGCATCGCGGCGGATCAGCGCCAGCTGCTCCTCGAGGTGCTCCGGCGTATCGGGGGCCGGATTCAGGTTGGGCATCGAGCAGACCGTCGTATAGCCTCCGTGGGCCGCTGCGGCCGTACCCGTGGCGATGGTCTCCTTCTGCGGGAAACCCGGTTCGCGCAGGTGGACATGCACGTCGACCAGCCCCGGCACGAGGTACCGGCCGCCGAGATCCACCCGGCTATCGCCCGGCTGCGGTTCGCAATCCGCCGCCACACGACCCTGTTCCACGACCAGACGCCCCTTCTCGAAGCGTCCCCCGCGGTAGATCATGGCATTCTCGTAAAATGTTTTCATCGACCCGATCGCATAAAAAAATAGGGCAACCGAAACAGTTACCCTAAAAAACCAGAAAATCCGCATCCTTCGGAGAGTGGAACCCCGACCAATAATCCTGCTGCCAGCACATTTGCGCCATCGGGATATGGGGATTGCCATTCATAGGATTCGGATTTCGCTATAATTGTCTACAAAGGTAGGGGTTTTTCGGCGGGCGTGCAAACCTTTTCCCGATTTTTTTTCAACATTCGCTCGCGGACCGCCCGTGCAACAGACCGCGACCCGACGAATCACCCTTCCACGGACAGGCAATCTGCGTCGGTACCCGCGGCCACCCGTTTTCGAGCGGTGTCGGGCCGGAGTTCCCCCGAAATTCACCCGCAGCCCGCCCGAAGCTCACCCGGGATTCCGCCCGCCCGCCGAAATCCGGCAATCAGCCAGAATGATACCTCTATAAAAAATACCGATCACTCGGGATCGTTTTTTTTCAGGGGAAGCACTATCTTTGCGGACATGAACAAACGCCCGCAACCCGGCGCCCGTCTCCATCGAGCGGCCGTCCGGCTGGGCACCTGTCAAACCCAACACCGCTGCAACGATGCAAAGTCACCAGATACTCCTCCCGCTGCTGCTGACGCTCGGCGCCGGTCTGGCCACCGGAATCGGAAGCGCCATCGCCTTTCTGGCCCGGCGTACGAACAAACGCCTGCTCTCCTTCTCGCTCGGACTCTCGGGCGGAGTGATGATCTACGTCTCGCTGGTCGAGCTCTTCCACGAGGCGGAGATCGCCCTCTCGGCCGAATGGGGCACGCGCCTCGGCGGTGTGATCACCGTGGCGAGTTTCTTCGCCGGCATCCTGCTGATCGGTCTGATCGACCGCCTGGTCCCCTCGTTCGAGAACCCCCACGAGGCGCACCTCATCGAGGAGATGGACCACCGCCCGCGCAACCCGCGTCTGATGCGCATGGGCGTCATGACAGCCCTGGCCATCGGCATCCACAACTTCCCCGAGGGAATTGCCACCTTCACCTCGGCCGTGGACAACCTCACGCTCGGCGTGGCCATCGCCGCGGCCATCGCCATCCACAACATCCCCGAGGGAATCGCCGTCTCGATTCCGATCTACTACGCCACGGGCGACCGCGCGAAGGCCTTCCGGCTGTCGTTGCTCTCGGGACTGGCCGAACCGGTCGGGGCGCTGCTGGCCTATCTGGTGCTGATACCCTTCCTTTCGCCGACGCTCATGGGGTGCATCCTGGCCGGGGTGGCCGGCATCATGGTCTTCATCTCGATCGACGAACTCCTCCCGGCGGCCCGCGAATATGGCGAGGCCCACACGTCGATCTACGGCGTGGTGACGGGCATGGCCGTAATGGCCGTCAGCCTGCTGCTGCTCGCCTAAGGGGACGCGAACCGAAGAAATCCGCAAAATCACACGCTCGAAAATGGATATACTGCTATTGATCATCGGACTGGCGCTGATTCTGGCCGGCGCCAACTTCCTCACGGACGGTTCCGCGGCCCTGGCCCAACGCTTCCGCGTTCCGGAATTCATCATCGGACTGACGATCGTCGCCGTCGGGACCTCGACGCCCGAACTTGTGGTCTCGGTCCTCTCGGCCATCGCCGGCAAGAGCGACGTGGCCATCGGCAACGTCGTCGGGTCGAACATCTTCAACGTCTTTCTGATTCTGGGTCTCTGCGCCCTGATCCGCCCGCTGCCCCTGACGGCCGGCAACATCCGCCGCGACATTCCGTTCGGCGTCGCCACCTCGCTGCTGCTTCTGGTTCTGGCCATGGACAGCTGGTTCAAGGCCGGGGCCGTCGACCGCATCGGACGGCTGGACGGCATCCTGATGCTCGTCATCTACCTGCTGCTGATGACCTACACCATCCGCGCCACGGGCCGCACCGCTCCGGCCGACTCCCCGGCCGACGGAAGCCAGCCGCAGAAGCGGCCGATGGCCGGATGGCTCATGGCCGTAATGATCATCGGCGGACTGGCCGGACTGATCTTCGGCGGCGAGCTGTTCCTCGACAGCGCCACGGCGCTGGCCCGACGTATGGGCATCAGCGAGTCGGTGATCGCCATCACGCTGGTGGCCGGCGGCACGTCGCTCCCCGAACTGGCCTCGTCGGTGGTCTCGCTCATCAAGGGCAAGAGCGACATGGCCCTCGGAAACGTCATCGGTTCGAACATCGCCAACATCCTGCTGATTCTGGGTCTGAGCGCCACGATCAATCCGCTGACGATGGGCGGCATCACGCTCGTCGACCTGCTGGTCGTGCTGTTGAGCGCCGTGCTGCTCTTTCTGGCAGCCTTCACCTTCCGGCGCAGGGCCGTCGACCGTTGGGAGGGGGTTCTGTTTCTGGTGATCTACGCCGCCTACATCGCCTATCTGGTCAGATAGCCTCCGGCGAGGAGAGGTAGCGGTCCAGCAGCCGCGGCAGGGCGTGATCGCCGAGTTCCGATGTCGGTACGGCCAGGGTCGCGGCCTCAGGCGTCAGTTCGGAGGTCTCAATGCGGTAGAGGCGGGCGTGGATGCGTTGATGCGAAAGCTGGTGCACGGGCAGGGCCACGGTGCGAAGCAGCCGCCACGGCACCGGCCCCAGCAGTGCGACAAAAAGGGGATCGTCCGACAGATCGGTCAGATCGGCCGGCGCCGGCGTCTCGATCATCGGAAACTCGTAGAGCCCCTGCCAGATGTCGCGCCCCTCGCGGCGGCGGAGCAATACGCGGTCGCCCGAAGTGATGTGCAGGTAGTGGAACCACCGGTCGCGGATGCGGGTCCGCCCCTGCTTGACGGGGCGTTCGGCAACCGTGCCGGCGGCAAGAGCCAGACAGCAGCCGGAGAGCGGACAGCAATCGCAACGCGGCGCCGAAGGGGTGCACTGCAGCGCTCCGAAGTCCATGATGGCCTGGTTGTAACGCCCGGGGGCCGACGGATCGAGCTGCTCCTGCGCCAGACGGGCAAAGGCGCGGCGTCCGGCCGTGGAGTCGATTGCCAGGTCAATGTCGAACAGCCGCGAGAGAACCCGGTAAACGTTGCCGTCCACGACGGCGCAGGGTTCGTCGTAGGCTGCCGAGCAGATGGCCGCCGCCGTGTAGTCGCCCACGCCGCGCAGCGAACGCACCTCGTCGAGGCGGCGGGGAAACGCGCCGCCGAAGCGCTCGACCACCTCACGGGCCGCCGCCAGCAGGTTACGTGCACGGCTGTAATAGCCGAGCCCCTGCCAGAGACGCAGCACCTCGTCCTCGGAGGCGGCGGCCAGCGAGGCGACATCCGGAAAACGCGCCGTGAAGCGTTCGTAGTAGGCCATGCCCTGCGCCACGCGGGTCTGCTGGAGGATCACCTCCGAGAGCCAGATGCGGTAGGGATCGTGCGTGCGGCGCCACGGCAGATCGCGCCCTTCGCGGGCGTACCAGTCGAGCAGCAAATCGGAAATCCGTTCCATACGGAAGACAAAAATACGATTTCGGAACCGAATTTGATCTGTTCCGGAGCATCCAAAACCGAAAAAAGATGGAAAAACGCTATCCACTGATCCACAACAGGGCCGCGAGCCGCTATGAATTCGACCTGGGCAACGGCGCCCGGGCCCTGATCGACTACGAGGCGACGCCGCGAGGCTACCGCCTGACCCACACCGAGGTGCCGGCGGCCTTCGAAGGACAAGGCATCGCCCGTCAGCTGGTCGAGGCGACGCTGGAGGAGTTCCGCCGGCGGGGCGATCGGATCATCCCCGAGTGTTCGTACATCGTCCACTATATCCGTCGCCACCCCGAGTGGCAGCCGCTGCTGGCCGATGGGTATCGGTTCGAGGTGTAGCGGCAGGCCTCGTCCGTCACAACCGGGCCGGACTCCCCAATCGGTCCAGCCATCCGTTCGGCCGCACCCGGCTCAATCGGCTCTCCGCCACTCCTGCATCGTCTTCTTGTTGTTTACACGGACTCTCGATCGAACTGTTCGAAAATTTCAGTACGAAAATTTGGTTTATAAAATAAACTACTTTATATTTGCAAACAAAGGAGAGAGGAAAAAGATTCCGTCCCGAGAAGTCGGGGCGTCAGAAACACCCCAAAAACACAAGACCATGAAAACCTGCAACCACACGGAGACTCAGCAAAGGGAGATCCACACCAGGGAAGAGGCCACCGCCGGGAGAGCGACCGCACGCCGCCATTTTGCCCGGGGATTTGCCCGACAGGTCATTGTCTGAGCCGTAACCTGCGCCTTTCTGGCCGTCGTCAACCGGCTGACCTCACCCCACTACTGGTGGGTATTGTGGGTCATCGCCGGATGGGGACTGCAACTGCTGCTCGCGCTGCTCTTCTACCTCTTCGGCGACGAAAAGGAGTAGCCGCTCACAAAACGCCGCCGCACGAAAACTCCCGCCACGGATTGCCGCACCGATACACGGTCGACTTCCGCGGTTCATTCACCCCCGAAAACCCTCAAAAAACAACCGACATGGACGAAAAACAACTCGACGCGCAGCAGAGTCTCGAACTCATCACGCGCATGATCCGCAGCACCCGCCAACGACTCGAACGCCACTCGGGACGCCCGTTCCTCATCTGGGGCTACACGACCGTAGCCGTATCGCTGCTCAACTACGCCCTCAACATCGCCGGTGCCGACCCGGCATGGAGCCTGACGTGGTTCCTCATTCCGGTCATCGGCTGCCTGCTGATGCGTCTCTTCCCCGAAAAAAAGAGTTCAGAGCCCCGCACCGAGATCGACCGCATCATCCACTCGCTGTGGAGGGTCTGCTCGCTGACCCTCATTCCGATCTTCCTCTTCAGTTTCCTCCACGGCTGGAGCTACCGCCCAAGCCTCTTCGCCCTGATCACCCTCACGATGTCGGTCGGCACCGCCTCGACCGGGCTGATCGTCCGCTCGAAGGTCTACACCGCAGCCGGATTCTTCGGCATGGCCGGCTCGGTGCTCTTCGCACTGTACGACTTCCGGCTCGGACAACTGGCCCGCACCACAGAGATCGATACGACGATGATGAGCAACGAGATCCTGCTCTTCGCCCTGCTTTTCGTCGGGATGATGGTCGTCCCGGGCCACATCATCAACTACCGGACCCGTCACGAAAAATAACACCATGTTCCGAGAGTTGAATCCGCTACTGCATTCGGAACTGAGGCTGGCCGTCATGTCGGTCCTCATCGGGGTCGAAAGCGCCGACTTCACCTTTCTCCGACAACAGACCGGCGCCACGGCCGGCAATCTCTCCGTGCAGCTCGACAAACTGGCCCGGGCAGGGTACATCGACGTGGAGAAGACCTTCCGGGGCAAGATGCCCTGTACCGTATGCCGCATCACCGACGCCGGACGCGACGCCTTCGCGGAGTATGTCGAGGTGCTGCAGACCTACATCCGGCGATAAGGCCGGCCCGACCATCCGACAAAAAAGGGGTGCTGACCATTGTGTCAGCACCCCTTGTCGTATCGGACTTTCGACCGGGCGCTCTATTGTTTGCCGGCCGTGAGTTTCTCGATCTGCTTCTCGGCCTCGGCCGTGAGTTTCTCGGCCTGCTTCTCAGCCTCCTCGACCAGCTTGTCGCCGGCCTTCTTGGCCGCCAGTTTGGCCAGCGCCCCCTTCTTCGAGGCCTCCTCGACCAGTTTGTCGCTCTGCTGCTGGGCCACCTCGATCAGCTTTTGTCCCGCGTTGCGGGCCTCCTGACGCAGATTCTCAGCCTGCTTGGCAATCTCCTCCGAGAGCGATTCGCTGCCCGTCAGCTTCTGGATCTGCTCGTTGACCACGTTGGTTACGGCCTCCTGAACCGCCTCCTTCACCCCGAGCGTGATCTTCGGCGAGGTGAACGTTCCCCCGATATTCACGGCCACGTTCTGCAGCACACCGCCGCCCGGAATGGCCACCTTGGCCTGGTAGTCGATCGTCTGGTCGAGCCCCGTCGAACCCGAAAGGTTGACGTTTACGTCGCCGATCTTCAGATCGAAGGGCGAAGTGTTCACCCGGCCGTCGCGGATCTCGAAGCGGATCTTCACATCCTTGGCCTCGATCTTGCGCAGTTTATCGTTGCCCAGCGCATCGGCCATCGCCTCGAAAGCCTTGATGTTCTGGATATTGATATTCTCCGAGCGGATCTCGCCCGAGGCGTTGAGCGTAGCGAGGTCGGGCGACATAGCCGCATCAAGAGCCGTGGCCAGATCGAGCGACAGCGAATAGTTGCCGCCCGTCTTCTCGAAGATCGGCACTAACTGCTTGACCATCTCCAGCTCCTCGAACGTACGCTGAAACGAGGCATTCGCAAAGTCGGCCTTGAGCTTCAGGGCCGGACGCTTCGGATCGGAGGCCGTCGAGTAGCTTCCCGAGGCCGAGGCCTTGCCTCCGAAGATGCCCAGCCGCAGGCCGTCGAGCGACAACGTACCGTCGGCCATGCTCATCTCGCCCGTGATGTTTTCGATGGTCATCTTCTGGAAGAGGACCTTCTTCAGATCGGTATTGAGCGACAGACGCAGGTTGCGCGGAATCTCCAGGGCGGAAGCCGTCGTATCGGCAGCCTCGGCCACCTCCTCCGCAACCTCCTCCTCGGCGGCGGCATCGTCCGACTCGCTGCCCGGAAGCGCCGCCATGATCTCGTTCAGATCCAACAATTCGGACTTCACGTAGAGACGTCCCGAAAGCTCCTCGCCGCGCAGCAGATAACCCAGATAACCGCTCAGCTGGCCGTTGGCCGACAGATCGCTGCGTCCGACCGTCAGGCCGAATTCGCCGAGGGTCATCGCCGCCGGGGTGATCGTTGCCGCGGCCCGACGGATCTGAATCGGCGGCAGGTTTTCGAGCGTCAGTCCCAATTGCTCGAGCACGAACGTTCCCTTGGCGCCCAGCGACTCGTAACGGTTCTTCTCGATGTCGGACATGCGGCCCGAGAGCTGTACGTCGGCCGTAATGACACCCTCGAGTTCAATCCCCTTCTCCAGCGGATAGACCTCCTTGACGGCTCCCAGATCAATCTTGCCGTCGGCCGTGGCCCGGAACGTCGGGTCGCTGGCCAGATTGGTGGCATAGAAGGTGGCCGCGAGTGAGTTGCCGGCCATCTGCAGGCCGAATTTCGAGAGGTCGATCTCCGTGCGGTCCATCACGCCGCCCGGATTGGCGATGCGCGCCTCGAGGTTGATGTCCGTAACGGCCTTCGGCAGCGACGCATACTGGAAGCTGCCGTTGCGCACCGAGGTCTTCAACTCGAAGGCCGGCAACTGCGAGCCGCGCATCTCACCACGGGCCCAAAGCGAAAGATCCAACTCGCCGCCGGCCGTCAGATTCTTGAACTCCCGCGTATAGAAGGCCGGGATGAGCGACAGCACATCCTTGAACTGCACGCCGTCACAACCGGCCTTGAGGGCCATGGCCACGGCGTCGTCCTTCATCTCGACCCAGCCGTCAAGCCCCACCTGGATGGCGTTCAGCCGAAAGGTATTCTTCGAGAAGGTGAAGTGCATGTTCTTCAGATCGGCGTCGATGTCGGCCACCAGCTCCGCCTCGGCATTGCTCAGCAGCGGAATACCGCCCGAAACGAAATTCGTCCGTTCGGTCTTCAGACGCAGATCGAGCTGCGTGCGTTCGGCCGACATGTCGCCGCGCAGGCGCAACGACAGCGGATCGGTCGAGAAGCTCATCCGCGTCGAATCATCCTCGTAGCGGATCACGGCTCCCGAGATGCGGAAGTCGCGCACCGAAAGGCGGAACGACGAGCCGCCCTCTTCGGAGGGTTTCTCTTCGGCAGCCGGCTCCTCTTCGGAGGGTTTCATCACATCCCAGTTGACGGCGCCGTCGGCCATCTTGTGGGCGTGCAGCGCCGGATCGGCCAGGATGACCTTCGTCACCTCATACCCGCCATCGCCGAAGAGCGACAGGAGATTCACCACCACCGAGATGCGCCGGGCGGCCACGATCGTGTCGCCGACGAACGGCTCCTCGGCGCCGACGAGCGTCAGCCCCTTCAGCTCGACCGAAGCGTTGGGGAAGTGGCGCAGCAGGCTGATGTCGAGTTCCTCGAAATCGAGCGTGGCCGTGAGCATCCCGTTGGCTTCCTTCTTCACAATGTCGGCAATCTTGCCCCGCAGAGCGAACGGCACGATGAGTGCGATCGCCAGAATGACCACCACAATCGTGGTCAGAATCTTTGCAAACTTTTTCATCCCTTATCCATGTTGGAGACGAAAACCGTAGTCTCCGCCTCGTTGAATCCACATTTCCGGTAGAGGGCCCGTGCCGCCGTACGGCGGGGATTGGAGGTAAGCATCAACCGCTCCGCCCCGATCTCGCGGGCCAGGCCTTGCGCCGCCTCGACCAGCGCGTGTCCGGCTCCGCAGCCGCGGGCCGCGGCGTCGACCACCACATCCTCGATCCAGGCCTTGCGCCCCGACGGTGCGTCATACCACACCAGCGTCAGCACGCCCACGATCCGGCCGCGCGCAACGGAATCATCCGCACAGGTCGGCGTCGTCGACCCGGCCGCCATCGCGGCCTCTGGCGCCTCGGCCTCCCGAGCCACAAAGAGTGCCGTTGTGGGATGGGCCAGCATCTGCCGTACCCGCTCTTCGAGGGGCGCCGCAAGCCGCGGGGAGAGTTGCGGGAGCAACCGGCAAAACGCCTCCTCCAACTCGGCGGAAAACCCCTTCACACGATCGACAACAAGCAACTTCATCCGGTTATTTTTCACAAAGATAACCTTTTTGTCGAAAACAGCATGGTGTTCCGCGGAAAAAAGCGTACTTTTGTCGCGCTGCGGTTCCGGGACGGGAGTCGACCGTCCGGGATTAAATGGGAATGCCGTGCAAATCGGCAACAGTTCCCGCTGCTGTAAGTTACGTGTACGGTCCGGCACTCTCGGCCACTGCCCCACGGGGCGGGAAGGCGCCCGACCGGTAACGAGTCAGAAGACCTGCCGCGGCATTCCGGTCCGAAAACCCCGCGGTGAATGGGGTTCGACGCGAATCTTCACCCCTTCCGCCGAACGCCGCCCTCCGCCCGGGCTCGGGCTCGGGCCTTCAAAAACCAAACCGGACGGATGAAACACGCACTGCGACATATGCTGTTGCGGAGCCTTCTGCTCCTGACGGGAGCCCTCTCCACGGGCGCCTGCATGGAGTACGGGCCCCAGGCCGAAGAGGCGTTCGACCTCCGCGGCCGCGGCCTCTTCATCACCTGCGAGGGCAACTTCATGTGGGACAACGCCTCGCTGTCGTACTACGACCCCGAGTCGCGACGACTCGAAAACACCGTCTTCCTGCGCGCCAACGGCATGAAACTCGGCGACGTGGCTCAGTCGATGACCCTTCACGACGGAAAGGGCTATGTCGTGGTCAACAATTCGGGGGTGATCTACGTCATCGACCCCGACACGTTCCGCATCACAGGACTCATCGAGGAGGTGGTCTCGCCGCGACAGATCCTCTTCGTCGACGAGCAGACGGCCTACATCTCGGACCTCTATGATCCGCGGATCACGGTCGTCGACCCGCGCACCAACCGCATCCGCTCGCGCATCGACATGAACGGCCACCGCTCGACCGAACAGATGGTCCTCTCGGGCGACCGCGTACTGGTCAACTGCTGGTCGTACGACAACAAGATCCTGGCCATCGACACCCGCACCGAACGGCTCGTCGACTCGCTGACCGTGGGCTGGCAGCCCAATTCGCTCGTGCTGGACCGTCACGGCAAGCTCTGGACCGCCACCGACGGACGGTCAGGCGAGGCCCCGGCCCTGTGGCGGATCGACGCCGCGACGCTCGAGGTCGAGCGCCGCTTCGAACTGCCGGCCGACCGTCCGCCGTCGCGGCTGACGCTCGACGCGGCCAACGACCGCCTCTACTTCATCGCCCGCGACGTATGGCGCATGTCCACGCAGGATGAAAGTCTTCCGGCGGAGCCCTTCCTCCCCTACGCCGGGACGCTTTACTACGGGCTGGGGATCGATCCCGACACGGGCGAGGTCTACGTCGCCGACGCCATCGACTACGTGCAGAACGGCGTCGTCTACCGCTTCACGGCGGAAGGGCAGCCCGTCGATACGCTCCGCGTGGGGGTCATCCCCGGCAACTTCTGTTTCAAACGACTCTGAACCACCAGACAAACATCCGATCATGAAAAAGATATCCCTGAAACACGGCGCGTGGCTCCTGATCGCGACCACGGCCTGCAACTCGAGCGAGACGATCACCACGGTCCGCGAGGAGTTCCCCACCTCGAAGGTTCTCGAATACACCCCGGCTCCGGGACAGTTCATCAACAGCACGCTGGCCGGCTTCCCGCAGGAGCCGATCACCACCCCCGAAGCGGCCGCCGCCTACGCCTCGGCCCGTCTGACTCGGGGCGGTGAGCCCGACTCCGGCACCGAAACCGTCACCTACGGATTTGTCTCGCTCGGAGGCTGGGGCGGATACATCATCCTGGGATTCGACGAGCCGGTGCCCAATTCGGGCGGTGCGGAGTACGACCTCTACGTCACGGGCAACTCCTTCAACGGTTCGTCGGAGCCGGGCATCGTCTCGGTGGCGCAGGACACGAACGGCGACGGTTCGCCCGCGGGCGAGACCTGGTACGAACTCAAGGGAAGCGAGGAGGCCCGGGTCACGCGCGGCTACGAGGTCACCTACACCGCACAGGAGGACGGTTCGGTCGCCTGGACGGACAACCGCGGCGGCAGCGGAACGATCGAACGCACGATCCATACGCAGAGCTACATTCCGGCCTGGGTCGGCGAGCTGACCTACACGGGAACCCGCCTTCCGGACAACGTCGTCCCCGACGAGCAGACCGGCATCTACGACATTCAGTCCTTCGCCTGGGGATACGCCGACAATTCGTCGACGATCGACGGTGCCGGGTCGAAGAACCGCTTCCGCATCGCCAATGCCGTCGACGGGGAGGGAAATCCGGTCGACCTGCGGCAGATCGACTTCATCCGCATCCAGACCGGCGTGAACTGCACGGCCGGCAACGGCGTGGGCGAAATCTCGACCGAGGTGTGCGGCGTGGGCTGCTACCGCACCGTCACCCGAACCGAATAGCGAGGCGGTGAGGAGCGTTGCCGTCATACTCGCCGCACTGCTCTGCACGGGGAACGTCCTGGCGCAGCGCGACTCCACGGCCCGCACCGTGGCCATCGAGCAGGTCGAGATCGCCGGGCGCCGCCCGATGAAGGAGATCGGCGTGCAGCGCACCGTCCTCGACAGCGCCATCCTGCGCGAGAACATCTCCTCGTCGCTGGCCGACGCCCTGAGCGCCGGCTCGACCCTCTTCATCAAATCCTACGGCCGCGCGACGCTCTCCACGGCCTCGTTCCGCGGCACGGCCCCCTCCCACACGCAGGTCACCTGGAACGGCATGAAGGTCAACTCGCCGATGCTCGGACAGGTGGACTTCTCGCTCATCCCCTCCTACTTTGTCGACCGCGCGGCGATCTACCACGGGGCCAGCTCGGTGGGGATCACCGGCGGCGGTCTGGGCGGCGCCATCACGCTGGCCACCCGCCAACCCGACCGGGAGGGGCTCTCGCTGCGCTACATCCAAGGCATCGGGTCGTTCACCACGTTCGACGAATTTCTGCAGCTGAGCTACCGCGGCCGGCGCTGGAGCTCCTCGACGCGACTGCTGGCCAGCACCTCGGAGAACGACTTCCGCTACCGCAACTACGACTCGAAACAGTTCACGACCGATGCCGACGGGCAGATCGTCGGAAGTTACTACCCGCTCGTGCGCAACCGCAACGGCGCCTTCCGCGACCTGCACCTGCTCCAGGAGCTCTACTACACGTCGGATCGCGGCGACCGCTTCTCGCTGGCGGCATGGTATCTCGACACCGACCGCGGGCTGGCCCTCTTGTCGTCGGACCGCAACACCTCGCGCGAAAAGCGCAACTCGCAGGCCGAACGCACGCTGCGGGCCGTCGTCTCGTGGGACCGCCTCTTCGGCGGGGTGAAGGTCGGGGCCCGCGCCGGCTACACCTACGACGATCTGCGCTACCGCATGGAGTCGGACCCCGACGGGGCGGGCAACTTCATCCCGGTGACCGACGCCCGGAGCCGGATCCACACCCTCTTCGTCCGGGCCGAGGCCGAATACGCGCCGAACGAGCAGTGGCTCTTCGCGGCCAACCTCTCGGGCCACCAGCACCGCGTCCACAGCGGCGACCTCTCGGTGATCGACGCCACGACGGGCCGACAGGCCGATACGCTCTACCGTCAGGAGCGGTTCGAGTTGTCGGCCTTCGCCTCGGCCAAGTGGCGTCCGGTACCGCGACTGGGGGTGGCCGTCGACCTGCGGTGGGAGCTCTACGGCGACCGCTCGACGCCGCTCATCCCGGCGCTGTTCGTCGACTGGCAGGCCTCCCAACGCGGCCATGTCGTGCTGAAGGCCTCGGCGGCCCGCAACTACCGCTACCCAACGCTCAACGACCTCTACTTCCAGCCGGGCGGCAATCCGGATCTCGACCCCGAACGCGGCTGGACGTGGGATGCCGGCGTGGAGTCGACGCTCCGCAGCCGGCGCAGCTCGCTCCGCCTCTCGGCCACGCTCTTCGACTCGCGCATCGACGACTGGATCCTCTGGATCGCCACGGCCAAGCAGGGGGTCTATACGCCGATCAACATCCGCCGCGTCCACAGCTACGGCGCCGAGGGCAAGATCACGGCCTCGACCTCGACCGCCTCGGGGTGGCGCTTCTCGGCGGACGGCAACCTGGCCTGGACCCGCTCGATCAACCGCGGCGACAAGTTCTCCGAGGCCGACGAGTCGGTGGGCCGCCAGCTGGTCTACATTCCGGTCTGGTCGGGGGCCCTCACGGCCCGGGTGGCGTGGCGCCGCTGGGTGCTGAGCTACAAGTGGCAGTGGTACAGCGAGCGCTTCACCATGTCGAACAACGACCTCGGCGCGCTGGGACGCGTGCCGGCCTACGTAATGAACGACCTGGCGCTGGAGAAGAGCCTTGAGTTCCGCCGTCTGACGCTCTCGCTCAAGGGGTGCATCTACAACCTCTTCAACGAAGAGTACCAGTCGGTGTTGGGGCGCCCGATGCCGCGTCTGAACGCCTCGTTCTTCATCGGTCTGACCCCAAAATTCCGCAATCCATGAAAATCCGCGAACAGCTCCTTGCGATGGCCGACCCGGCCTACCGCGACTTCAACGCCTCGCTGATCCCCGGCATCGGGCCCTCGATCGGCATCCGCATCCCCCGCCTGCGGGCCCTGGCCCGCGAAATCGCCCGCAGCGATGCGTGGCGCGACGTGCTCCGCGACGACAACTGCCCCTACCACGAGGAGCGCATGCTGCAGGGGTTGGTCATCGGCGAGGTCCGCTGCCCGGTCGACGAAAAGCTCGAACTGGTCGCCCGCTTCGTCCCGAAGATCGACAACTGGGCGCTGTGCGACTGCTTCTGCTGGAAGCTGCGCCCCGCGGAGCGGGAGCCCATGTGGCGCTTCATCCAGCCCTACTTCGACTCTCCGCGCGAGTACGATGAGCGCTTCGCCGTGGTGATGGCCACGGCCAACTTCATCGACGCGGAGCACCTCGAGGCGCTGTTGCGCCGCTTCGAGACGTTCCACCACGAGGGCTACTACGCCCGCATGGGGGTGGCGTGGGCCGTTTCGGTCTGCTATGTCCGCTTCCCCGAACGCATGCGCCGCTGGCTGGCGGAAGCCTGTCCGCTCGATGCGTGGACCTTCAACAAGTCGCTGCAGAAGATCGTCGAGTCGCTGCGCGTCTCGGACGACGACCGACGCTTCGTGCGCTCGCTGCGACGAAGCGCAAAATAACGGCGACAAAAAACGGAATTCGGAAAATAATCGTATATTTGTTCTTCCAAACCATTCACGCAGACACTCATGCGAAAACTCGTCATCATCCCGACCTACAACGAAAAGGAGAATATCTCGAAGATGATCTCCAAGGTCTTCTCGCTGCCCGAACCCTTCGAAATGCTCGTCATCGACGACGGTTCGCCCGACGGTACGGCCGACATCGTCCGCCAGCGCCAGCAGGAGTTTCCCGGAACGCTCCATCTGCTCCAGCGCTCGGGCAAACAGGGCCTCGGAACCGCCTACCTCACCGGATTCCGCTGGGGTCTCGAGAACGGCTTCGACTACATCTGCGAAATGGACTGCGACTTCTCGCACAACCCCGACGACCTGGTCCGCCTCTACCGCGCCGCCGTCGAGGGCGACTACGACGTGGTCGTCGGCTCGCGTTACGTCAAGGGGGTCAACGTCGTCAACTGGCCCATGTCGCGGCTGCTGATGTCCTACTTTGCCTCGGTCTACGTGCGTACGGTCACCCGTCTGCCGCTGCGTGACGCCACGGCCGGATTCGTCTGCTACTCGCGCCGCGCGCTGGAGACCATCGACCTGGACGCCATCCGCATGAAGGGATACGGCTTCCAGATCGAGATGAAATACACGGCCTGGCGGCTCGGTCTGAAGCTCCACGAGGTGTCGATCATCTTCGTCGAGCGTTGCGAAGGGGTCTCGAAGATGTCGGGCGGCATCTTCCGCGAAGCCTTCTTCGGGGTGCTGGGACTCCCGTTCCGCCGCATCCGCAAACGACAGTAATCCCCGCAGCGCATGGCCCAAACTACGCTCAACGTCGAACCGGGAGTCGAACGCTCCCTCTGGCAGCGCATCCAAAGGTTCTTCCTCAACCCGAGAAACCTCTACATCCTCGGTATGCTGATCGTCCTGGCGCTCACCTTCTCGGAGGTGGCCCGCGGACGCCACAGGAACTTCATGATCTTCGCCGAATCGACGAAGCTCTTCTGGCAGCACATCGCCCCCTACGGCGAAAGCTGGTCGCAGGCCATGCCCCAGCTGGACTACTACCTCTACGGCCCGCTGTTCAACATCCTCTTCGCACCGTTCGCCTACCTGCCCGCCTGGTTGGGCCCCTTCGTCTGGAACCTCTTCAACTTCACGATGTGGTTCGTGGCGATCTTCACCCTCCCGGGCCGCTTCACGCGCGACGAAAAGTGCAAGTCGTTCCTCTATACCTTCCTGATTCTGGCCTGCACGCAGCTCTCGTTCCAGTACAACGTCGCCGTGGGATACATGTTCCTCTTCGCCTACTCGCTGCTCGAACGCGACAAGGGGTTCTGGGCCGTCCTGCTGATGATGATCTCCGGCTTCACGAAGGTCTACGGCATCTTCCAGCTCGGACTGCTGCTCTGCTACCCCCACTTCTGGCGCAACGTCGGCTACGCCGTCGGCATCGGAGTCGTGCTGCTGGCCGCCCCGGCCGTCAACATGCCCTTCGAAGAGCTCCCCGCCTACTACGGCAAGTGGGTCGCCGCCCTGACCGAACACAAGAGCACCCGCACGTGGATGAATCTCTTCTACCTGCGCCCCTTCGGACTGCTGCGCTACCAGATGGCCGTGCAGATCGGCGTGCTGGCCGCCCTGGCCGTCGGGCTGGTGGCCAACTGCCGCAAGTGGAGGCAGCCCTTCTTCCGGCTGGCGGCGCTGGCCGTACTGATGGGTTACGTCATCCTCTTCAGCAACTCGAGCGAGGGCCACACCTACGTCATCACGCTGATCGCCTATCAGTTCTGGTACTGGAGCATGAAGCGCGGCGGCGCCCTGAACCTGCTCGACCGTATCGTCTACTGGGCCACGTTCGTCGTCGTGGTGGTCATGCCCGTCGACGTGATCTGCCCGCTACCGGTCATGGAGTTCTTCTACGGCTGGCAGCTGAATCTCTGGCTGCTGCTCTACCTTTGGCTCCGGATCTGCTGGACGGCCTTCATCCGCACCCCCGAGTCGCTCTCGGAGGAGTGCCGTCTGGTCGGCCTCCGATAGAGGTTCCGAATTCCCCGACGTACGATAAACCTGAAAAAGCCTCGGAGATGTTCCGGGGCTTTTTTTGGTACAGGGGGGGGGCGGTCGGAATCGGACCGGGTGCCAGACCGACGGCCAGATGGCCCAGCCGTCAGAAGGTGAAGAAGTAGTTCATGAAGAAGTTCCAGAAGGTCACCACACCGATGGCGAAGAGCTTGGCCAGATAGAAGTTCAGCTTGAAACGCCCGTGCAACAGATAGATCGTGGCGTTGTTGATCGCCAGACCGACGAGCGAAATACCCAGAAAACGCAGATACTGCCCCGCAATGTCGGGATTCTCGTTGTGGAAGGTCCAGACCCGGTTGAGAATGTAGTTCGTGGTGGCGGCGCAGAGGAAACCCGCCGAATTGGCCACATACTTGTTCAGCCGCAGCCACTCCTTGCAGACGTAGGTGATTCCGAAATCGACGAATACGCCGGAGCCGCCGACTACACAGAATTTCAGAAACTGTTCGATCATAGTCGTTTGTTCAACCCGTCGACGCGCGTCGAAACGGGTTTGCCGTTAAACCAATTCGTATAGCCCGTCCGGCAGAGGGCGAAGCCCACGTCGAACTGTTCACCGGCCAGCTGTTCCGGGACCGTGAAGCGCACGGGGAGCGTCAGCGTCGCTCCGGCGCCGAGCGTGAAGCGCGCCCCGGTCGGGAACTCCTCGACCCGGAAGCGGCCGTGCTTCCAGAGAATATGGAGTCCGATCGGACCCTCGCCGACGCGAATCTCATAACGATAGGGGTTCATGATGCGCAGTTCGAGGTCGAGCACCTCGCCCGGAGCAACCCGTTCGGGGAGTCCGCTGAAAGCGATGTCGACCCGCCGCACGGGATGGAACGAGCGGTCGACGAACCACGAGAAGGTGCGGCCGTTGGCCAACTGAATGGTCTGCACACCGGGGAGCGTGTCGGCCTGCCGTGGACACTCGACCAACACTTCGCGTCCCGCAAAGCGCGTATCGTCGTCACGAAACTGCCACTGATGGGTCCGGTAGCGGATATTGGGCTGACAATAGGCCTCGCCGCCGGTGTAGAAGCCATACTTGGCCGCAATGGCGTAGCCGTCGCAGAAGATCACGGGACGGCCGTGCGCCTCGCGGGCAATGGTGCCGTAGCTTTCGGGGTTGTGGAAGACCTCGAAGCGCAGATCGGTCGGGTTGAAGATCATCACCAGCCGCACGACGACGACCAGCACCAGCGTGACGCCGCCGGCCCGCATGACGTAGCGACGCGTGCGCGGGTGGCGACGCGCATAGTCGAACAGCAGCCACAGGAGCCCGAACGTCGAGACGATGACCCACTGCGGCTGGACGTATCCGCGCAGCGACGAGAGCAGGAAGAAGCCGATGAAACCCACGGGCAGCAGCCGCAGCAGACGTTCGAAGGGCGTCCGACAGCGGGTCTTGCGCCAGGCCTGGACCCAGAGCGGCACGAAGAAGGGGTTGAAGACCACGAGCATGTTGACGAGGAAATCCGTCACGTAGCTCACGCGGAAGACGGCATTGCGGCCCGAGAGGTGGTAGGCGAACGAAGCCCAGTCGTGGTGATATTGCCACAGCAGATGCGGCACGAGCAGCAGCAGGGCCACGGCACCGGCCAGATAGAGTCCCGGACGGAGGAAGAGCCGGCGGGGCGTCACCGCCAGGGCGAAGAGAACGACCAGCGCCCCGTGGTACTTGCTGTAGGCCATCAGCGCCATCGTCACCCCCAGCCACAGCCAGGCGCCGCGCCGCTCCTCGGTGAAGCGGCGGAAGGCCCCGAGGAAGAGCGCCGTCGTGAAGAGCAGCGGACCGTCGGGCACGGCGATAAAGCCGTAGAGCTGCAGCATGAGCGTCGAGGCGGCAACCATGCAGTACAATGCGGCGTCACGGCGCGAGGCATCCGCCGGGCGGATCAGCCGCCACAGCACCCAAAGATAGAGCGGCTGCAGCAGCGTGAAGAAGAGGCGCACGCCCAGTTCACCGCCGGCGAGGTGTTCGCCCAGCCAGACCAGCAGTGCCGTCATGGGCGGATGGTCGAAATAGCCCCATGCCAGGTGTTCGGCGAACATGTGGTAGTAGGCCTCGTCGTTGGCCAGCTGGGAGAACCCCGCCTGCAGGAGGTTGCACACCCACCAGACGCCGAGCCAGAAGAGGACCAGCGTGTCGGGTCCCCACGCGGCATATCCCGTTTTGAGCGATGCTTTCATACCGCGGCAAAGGTAGGAATTTTTCTCGGGATTGCGTCGATGTTGATACATTGTTCATTAAAAAAAGCCTCCGGCGTTTGCAAACCCCGCAACAATTCCTATCTTTGTTCCCGAGCAAGGTTCCCAGCCGGCGGCTGCCGGCCCGGGATCAAAAGGGAACTCCTGTGCAAATCAGGGACTATGCCCGTAGCTGTAAGCTCCGCAAAAGGCTGCACACTCTTTGCCACTGTTCCGGCAGGAACGGGAAGGCGTGCGGCGGGAGCGAGTCAGAAGACCTGCCTTGCCGGACAGGCCGTAGTCCTCGGGACGTGGGACGACGCCGCAACATTTTTTTACACTTTTTATAATACATACGACTCCGGACGCCGACAAGGCGGCTGCCGCGCATCGTCTTCGGGCCGTTTGGTCCGCAACGTGCCCGGGGCGTCGACCGTCGGCCGGAAGCGATGGCACAACCTTTTAACTACGGAACCAGTATGGGCATTTCGGAACTCTGCATTGTCAAGCGCGACGGGAAACGCGAGGCGTTCTCCGTCGAGAAGATCAAACGGGCCGTCAGCAAGGCCTTCCTCTCGGTGGGCGGGTATGCTACGGACGACGACCTCACGTCGGTATTGAGCCGCGTGCACGTCGCCGACGGTATGTCCGTCGAGGAGATTCAGAACCAGGTCGAGGTGGCCCTGATGGCCGAGCGCTACTTCGCCGTGGCCAAGAGCTACATGCTCTACCGCCAGCGCCACACCGAAGACCGCGAGGAGCGCGAAAAGCTCCGCTTCCTGACCGACTACTGCGCCGCCTCGAACCCCGCCACGGGGTCGAAATTCGACGCCAACGCCAACGTCGAGAACAAGAACATCGCCACGCTGATCGGCGAGCTGCCCAAGCAGAACTTCATCCGCCTGAACCGCCGCCTGCTCACCGACCGCATCCGTGAAATGTACGGCCGGGAGCTGGCCGACAAGTACCTCCACCTGCTGAACAACCACTTCATCTACAAGAACGACGAGACGTCGATGGCCAACTACTGCGCCTCGATCACGATGTATCCGTGGTTGCTCGGCGGCACGATCTCCATCGGCGGCAACTCGACGCGCCCGACCAACCTCAAGTCGTTCTGCGGCGGATTCGTCAACATGGTCTTCATCGTCTCGTCGATGCTGTCGGGGGCCTGCGCCACCCCCGAGTTCCTCATGTACATGAACTACTTCATCGAGCAGGAGTACGGCGAGGACTACTACACGCGGGCCGACGAGGTGGTCGACCTCTCGCGCAAGCACCGCACACTGGACAAGGTCATCACCGACTGCTTCGAGCAGATCGTCTACTCGATCA
Source organism: Alistipes megaguti (assembly GCF_944320325.1). Taxonomy (NCBI): domain Bacteria; kingdom Pseudomonadati; phylum Bacteroidota; class Bacteroidia; order Bacteroidales; family Rikenellaceae; genus Alistipes; species Alistipes megaguti. Next base: position 19,613 of record NZ_CALUHA010000014.1, on the reverse strand, counting down.
ACCAGCCCACCGGGGCGCGCAACTTCCAGGCCGTCTTCTGGAACATCGCCTACTACGACCGCTGCTACTTCGAGTCGCTGTTCGGCGAATTCCGCTTCCCGGACGGATCGGCACCCCACTGGGAGTCGCTCTCGTGGCTGCAGAAGCGCTTCATGCGGTGGTTCAACCGCGAGCGCACGAAGACCGTACTGACCTTCCCGGTCGAGACGATGGCCCTGCTCTCGAAGGAGGGCGACGTGATGGATCCCGAGTGGGGCGACTTCACGGCGCAGATGTATGCCGAGGGCCACTCGTTCTTCACCTACCTGAGCGACAACGCCGATTCGCTCTCGTCGTGCTGCCGCCTGCGCAACGAAATCCAGGACAACGGCTTCAGCTACACGCTCGGCGCCGGGGGCGTCTCGACCGGCTCGAAGAGCGTGCTGACCGTCAACCTCAACCGCTGCATCCAGTACGCCGCGCGCAACGGCATGCACTACCTGAAGTTCCTCGAAGAGGTGGTCGACCTGGTGCACAAGGTCCAGACGGCCTACAACGAAAACCTCAAGACGCTGCAGGCAAAGGGGATGCTGCCGCTGTTCGATGCCGGCTACATCAACCTCTCGCGGCAGTATCTGACCGTCGGCGTCAACGGACTGGTCGAGGCGGCCGAGTTCCTCGGGCTGGAGATCTCGGACAACGACCGCTACGCCTCGTTCGTCGAGGAGGTGCTGGGGCTCATCGAGCGCTGCAACCGCAAGTACCGCACGAAGGAGCTGATGTTCAACTGCGAGATGATCCCGGCCGAAAACGTCGGCGTGAAGCACGCCAAGTGGGACCGCGAGGACGGATACGCCGTGCCGCGCGACTGCTACAACTCGTACTTCTACGTCGTGGAGGATCCGTCGCTGAACATCGTCGACAAGTTCCGCCTCCACGGTCACCGCTACATCGACCACCTGACCGGCGGTTCGGCCCTGCACCTCAATCTGGAGGATCATCTCTCGCAGGAGCAGTACCGGCAGCTGCTGCGCGTGGCGGCCCGCGAGGGGTGCAACTACTTCACGTTCAACATCCCGAACACGGTCTGCAACCACTGCGGGCACATCGACAAGCGCTACCTGCACACGTGCCCCGAGTGCCACTCGACCGATCTGGACTACCTCACGCGCGTGATCGGCTACATGAAACGCGTCTCGAACTTCTCGGCGGCCCGCCAGCAGGAGGCCTCGCGCCGCTTCTACGCCCATAAACCGCAGACCGATGCTCCGCTATCATAACTTCGACATCGTCTTCGCGGAGATCCCCGACGAGACGACGCTGGCCGTCAACCTCACCGGCTGCCCGAACCGCTGCCCGGGATGCCACAGCCCCCACCTGCAACGCGATGCGGGGCAACGGCTCGACGAGCGGGAGCTCGCGGCGCTGCTCGACCGCTACGGACACTCGGTCACCTGCCTCTGCTTCATGGGCGGCGATGCCGCACCGCTCGAGGTGGCCCGGCTGGCCGCATGGGTGCGCCGCACGTGGCCCGCGCTGCGCGTGGGCTGGTACTCGGGGCGCGAACGGCTGCCCGAAGGGGTGGCCCCCGAGGTATTCGACTACGTGAAGCTCGGCCCCTGGATCGAACGCTGCGGCCCGCTCAACGCCCCGACCACCAACCAGCGACTCTACCGCGTCGATCGCTGCGGAGGGATGACCGACATCACCGCACGATTCCGACGACATACCGCCTGACGTTCCCGGGAGCCGGAGAAACCTTACGAGATTAGAGATTAGATGAGTAACCCCGCGTGTCGTCTGCCATACGACCCCTTCCGGCTCCCGAAGAACGCCCCGACTGCCGCCTCTCCCCCGCAACGGGATGAGGCGGCATTTTTTTCGTATCAAACGAACAGAATTATCCGAAAAAGATTATTTTTGCGATTATCATGAAAACCAGGCACGAACTGACCGAAATCCTCGACTTTATCGCCGAATATGCGACCTATCTGCTCGGGTCGGGAGTCCACACCTCCCGCGCCATCCGCAACTCTCAGCGCATCGGCCGTTCGTTGGGGGTCGACGTCCAGTTGTCGAGCTTCCAGCGCAGCACGATCCTCACGGTGCGCGACGACGAGTCGGGCGAGGCCATCACCCGCGTGGTGCGCATTCCCTCGCTGCCGATCAGCTTCGAACGCAACTCCGACCTGAGCGCCCTGAGCTGGGACGCCCTCGACGAACGGCTGCCGCTGGCCGAAATCCGCCGCCGCTACGACGAACTGACCGCCAAACCGTTGATCGACCCGATCTTCGTGCTGCTGACCGTGGGGCTGGCCAACGCCTCGTTCTGCCGCCTGTTCGGCGGCGACTGGACGGCCATGGCCATCGTCTTCACCTCGACGCTGGTCGGCTATGCCGCCAAACAGCGCATGCAGGCCCACGGCGTCAACCACTTCCTGATCTTCATCGTCGCGGCATTCATGGCCTCGCTCTGCGCTTCGTCAGCCCTGCGATTCGACTGCACGGCCGAAACGGCCCTCGCCACAAGCGTGCTGTTCCTCGTTCCCGGCGTCCCCCTGATCAACGGCGTGATCGACATCGTCGAAGGGCACATCCTGATCGGATGCAGCCGCCTGATCAACGCCCTGCTGCTCATCATCTGCATCGCCATCGGCCTGGCTGCCACCCTGCTCATGGTTAAAGACTCGCTGCTATGATCGCCGTGGACATCCTGCTCGACGGGCTCTTCGCAGCCGTGGCCGCCATCGGATTCGGCGCCATCTCCGATCCGCCGATGCGCGCCTTCCCGCGCATTGCCCTGCTGGCCGCCGTGGGCCACGCCCTGCGCTACTGTCTGATGAACTATGCCGATATCGACATCGCCTCGGCCTCGCTCTGTGCCGCGATGGTCATCGGATTCGGAAGCCTCTGGCTCGGATGCGGTGTCCGCTGCCCGATGACGGTGTTGTACATCCCGGCGTTGCTGCCCATGGTCCCGGGTATCTACGCCTACAAAACCGTCTTTTCGCTGATCATGTTCCTGCAGTCGCTCAACGACCCGGGGCAGGGCATGCAATACATGCAGCTCTTCTTTCTGAACGCCACGGTCTCGCTGAGCGTCATCGCGCTGCTGGCCGCCGGGGCCACGCTGCCGATCTTCGTCTTCAAGCGGGAGGCCTTCTCGCTCACGCGCCGGCGCCGGGCCGGACGGAGCGCCGCGGAACCGGACGGCGACGCTCCTGCGCCCCGGAAGGATTCCGCAGCCAACAAGGAAGAGCGGGCAAAAACGACGGGGAGCGTCAGCAACGAGACAACCGGGGAATCCGACGCCCCGATAAACAATCCGCAATAGCACGAACCGATGGAGACCTTCTGGAGTACGATAGCCGCCTATAACGCTGCGACATGGCCCGCACAACTGGTGCTGACCGGCATCGGAGTGCTGCTCACGACGCTGCTCGTCCGTCGTCCGTCGCGCGGCGTGCGGATCGCCATGAAGCTCTACATGGCGCTGCTCAACTTCTGGATCGCCGGGGTCTACTTCCTCGTCTACTGCGAGCCGCGCCAGTATCACAGCCCCCAGGCGCTGTTCTGGGCCATCATGGGGTGCATCTGGCTCTACGACCTCATCGTCAAACACGCCTCGCTGGCTCGAACCGGCCACCATGCCCGCTTTGCCCGGGTGCTCTTCGTCATGCCGTTCCTCTATCCGCTCTGCTCGCTGGCCCTGGGACGCACCTTCCCGGAGATCACCTCGCCGGTGATGCCCTGCTCGGTGGCGGTCTTCACCATCGGCGTGATGCTGGCCTTCTCCGAGCGCATCAACATTGTCCTGGCCATGTTCCTCTGCCACTGGGCACTGATCGGCCTCTCGAAGGTCTACTTCTTCGGCATCCCGGAGGACTATCTGATGGCCTGCAGCGTCGTCCCGGCGCTCTATCTCTTCTTCCGCGAATACATCCAAAGCCTCGAAAACCAGCCCGCAAAACCCTCCCCGCGCGTCCTCAACGGATTGCTGGGACTTCTCTGCGCAATCATCGGCGGATTCTTCGCCTTCACGCTGCTGCACCAGTTCAACCTCTTCTCCGAAATATAACCCGATCCGTTTCAAGCGGGAGGATGCCAATCGCAAGAAAAATGCCGGCCGATTCACCATCGGCCGGCATTTTTCTTCCGGGCTGTTCCGGAAAACGGAAATCCGCTCTCCCGGATGCCGCTTACAGGCTCCCCTCTTACGGAAACACCGGAACGTCCGGCATCCCGATTAAAGGTTGCATCTCTTCCCGGAAGACCGCTTTGTCTATGGGCAGACTGTAAACTCATACGCTTGGGCATCTTCTGACTTGAGTGCGAAAATGATCAAGTATATGCAGTCTGTGCCGGGAGTCGCCGCGGCGATCAATACGACGGGATCTTATCCCATTCGGCCCTCTATCTACAATCAGCTGAAATTCGCCTGCTTCGATCTCCCGGGTGTTTCGCAGATGTGTTTCATGCGTGCCGCCGAGATGTATCTCATCGAGACCGAGGCGCTCTGCAAGCAGCAGACTCCGGATGAGTCAACGGCTCGAAATCTGCTCTACACGGTCAACTCCGCCCGCGATGATGCCTATACGCAAACTGCAGCCTCGGGGCAGGAGCTGATCGACGAGATTCTGCTTACACGGCGTATGGAGTTGTGGGGCGAAGGTTTTTCCTGGTTTGATCTGAAGCGGTTGGGAGCCTCCATCTCGCGCAAGACCTATGCCGACAACACTTCGGGTGCCGAGTGTCCTGGAACGTTTGGTCGGAACTTTGCCGTGACGGTAGGGCCCAACGATAATGGAACTAATGACTGGGTTTGGGTCATTCCGCTGAGCGAGACGCAGTACAATGATCTGATCAAGTAAAATATCAATCAGATGTAAAATAATTGCTCCATAATTTGTGGCATTACGCCAAGGTTATGGAGCAATTATACTATGAAGACGTTTATCGAAGTCCCGAGATTTTATTTTTCAGAGATTCTCTTTGCTCAGGAGAAGTGCCATACTCAAAAGCGGCAATTTTGCCAGATTTGTCCACCACAATAGTAAGCGAATAGCCGTTGTTGCCTATAAATTTCTTAAATTGGGTATCGTTGACAAGGGGAATCCAGTTAAATCTAACTTTGTCAAGAACTTGTTTTGCTACTTCAGGAGCTTCATAAGTAGATGAAAAAAACATTACATCCGGCATTTCATCTTCCCAATTAGAAAAATAAATGCTCGTAACTTGTTCATATTTAGATGTTGCAAAATCAGTCATAAAGGTTAAAGGTACGATTTTCCCGACATCCGTTCGCTCCGAACAAAGGACTTCGCCGCTCAACGGTCCGACGGCTCCGTGATGACCACGGGAGGCCCCGACGGCACGAAGCGGGACAAATCCCCGATTCCCGAGCGCGTTTCGACCGGATAAGCCGGGCGCTGATCCTCGAGCAGAAACGCGTCGAACGTATAATCCGGCTCGCCGGCAAGCCTCCGGATACGCCGGATCTGAGCCCATCGGCTCGGGGCATTGAAATAGGCGACATTGTCGTTCATGCAGCTGTTCTCTTCCGGACGCCAGATCCCCGAACGGTAGGTGCCCGCCCCGGGATAGGTTCCGACCATCGGATAATCGGGCAGCGCGGCGAAATCCCGCCACGTCGTCTGGGAGATGTCGGACGAAAAGTCCGCATTGATATAGAATCCAAAGTTTTTTAAACTCTCGATTTCGTTCCGAGTTTTCGCCGGAATCTCGGTCTCGTAATAGACGTATTCGTCGAGCAGCTTGGCGAAACCGTGTCCGCCGGCCTCGTGCACCACAAGTTTGTCGAAACTGCTTCCGACAGGAATCATAGAGATCGAAAAACCGTCGGTCCACATCAGACTGGTCCCGGCATACACCGCCCGGTTGATCGGCATGACGACCGTCAGATCCTGCATGCGGCGCCCCGTCAGTGCCGTCACCCGCGTCAGCCAGTCGCGGACGGCTCCGTCATCGCACGAAATCGAGGTCGATACCCCCTGCCACAGCGTCGAGAATTTCGTATCCACGGTCTCCGCCGGAGAGACACAACTCATGCCCGCCTCCTCGGAAATCGCAGTCAGCATGTAGACATCGAAATAGGAGCGGTAGGCGCTGTAAGGATAGACCGAGAAGAAGGCTTCGACCGCTCGCCGCATGTCGGTTTCATATTTCCCCGTTCCCCGGGCCATTTCGGCAAGCGTGTAGCCGTCCCCCACGACGACCAGACACACGCCGTTTCCGGATGTGGCCCGTTGCAACGCAATGACCTCGCCGTCACCGTAGTTTTTCACCGGATCGAAGGCCTGTTGCACGAGAACGACATCCTGCGTGAACCGGCCAGCCGTCACATGCAACGTCACGGACCTTTCCGCGCCGAGATTCGTCAAGACGCGGATGCGCACCCGCGTCCCCTCGACCACGGCCGTACACCACTCCGCCTGCGGGGAGAGCGTGACTTCGAGCGGTTCGGGTGCCGATCCGACCGTCAGATACTCGGTAGTATTGAGAGCTGGCAATTCGAGTCGTCCGGGCGTCACGAGGGTCGGAGCCTGCGTAACCGCAACCACCTGCGAAAGCTCCGCCGCATCGAAATAGACCGAGGCATCGCGCTGTGCGAAATCCGCGTTCGGTGCGACGTGCAGCCGGACCCGATATTTCCCGGCTCCGCCCGAGGCGGGTTCGGCCGTCAGCCACTCCCGCGCTATCGGAGGCGACACCTCCGAGGTCCAGGCCCCGTCGGCCTGCAATTCGATCCATTCGTCCCCGCCCTCGCGCGGCAGCACGACACTCGGGGGCGAAACCTCCAACAGCGTCGTCCGATCCTGCGAATCCGTGCAGGCGCAGCACCCGAGCAGCACGATGCCCCACAACAACCGTAAACAACTCTTCATGGCAAACTCTTTTTATGCGAACGAAACGATTCGGGCGACTCCGGATCGAAAACAAAAGGGAAAGCACCTCACGTAAGAGGAGAGGTGCTTTCCCGAATTGCAGAGACGACTATTGCACGACCTTCTCGAAACGATACCCAAAACCGAAGAAGTCGGTTTCAAAATGATCCGTATACCACCATTTGGGCAGGAATGGCGGCTCGTCGTAATCGCGCAGGAAGAGGATCATCGACCCGTCCTTGTCCAGCATGAGCGCGATAGTCAACTTACCAAGTTTTTCGTTCGAATTCTCGAAAGAGCGGTTTCCGCTGCTCAACTGGAAATAAGTCAGATCGAACGAACCTTCATCGACCCAGAAATATTGCTCGCCGACCGTCGTACAGGACCCGCTCACTTTGCCCGCCTCCTGCACGTTGAAAGGTGCGGTATAGGTCATGTCGCACGTCCGGAAGAGATCGGCCAGATCGCCCGTGCTCGACGGCGTGAACTTCGCATGGTCCCCTTCATCCGTGATCGTAATCGTGAAGTCATCGTTATTACTCGGAATCTTCGAGGTATCCAAATCCTCATCCATAGCGAAGAGTTCGAGCATCTCCAGACCGATCAACTCCTTGTGCTGCCACGTGCCGGCCAGCGCCGCATAGGTAAGCAACCCCTTGACCGTGATGATTACGCTCTCGATCTCTCCGGCGACGAAGCGTCCGCCCTGCTCATCCACGCCGAGATTCAGCGTCACGGGATTGGACGGATCCACATCGGGCCCCGGGAGCAGCGTCAGCGTCGCCGTGTTGCCGTCTTTCGGAACGATGAAAGAGGTGGCGTCGTCCTTCACCAGGAAGTGCTTACCCAACTCGGCCGTCGAGCCCGAAAGGACCTCGAACGGCAATTCGAGATCCTTAGGCGCCTTGAAGTTATCGTTGCCCACGGTCAGCGTAATATCCAGCGACTCCTGCAATTCTGCCGCCGCCGTTGTGAAACTGTAGACATAAACGCTCGACTTGGCCAGATTGACCGTCGTGGAAGCAACCCGACCGATCGTATAACCCGTTCCGGGGGTCAACGTCAGGGTCAGGGTCTTGGCCGCCTCGAATGCCTGCTTGGGCGTTACGGTGACGGTCGCCTCGGTCTTGCCGGCTTCGAGCAGGAAGCTCTGCGCGGAAAGCTCGTAATCGGCCGCCGTGGCAGTACCGCCGACCGTGAATCCGATATTCAGATCCGACGCCGCAGCCTGCGACGCTACCACCTTGACGTCGATCGGTTCGTCGTCCAGCGTATAGGACGATGTTGAAAATTGCACATTGGCATCCGAGCCCGATCCGGGTCCGTCGTCATCGCCGCACGCGCCCAGCGACAATGTCGTCAGAAGCGCCACGGACAAATACAAATACTTTTTCATAATCCATCTTTATTTAGTGAAACAATCAGAGTATCAATTTCCAACCGCCGTTTCGTACTCCGAACGAATCTCCCGCCACCTTTCAAGCTCCTCGGCCGATGCCGATTCGCCGACGATCGGCAGCAGATCGTACGATCCGCCCGAGCTCCGCGGCGGCACATCGTCATACTTGTCGCATCCTGCGGCAAAAAATCCCAGTAACGCCGCTACGCCCAGCGCTCCGAGCAACAACCAGTTTTTCCGTTTCATGGCCTTCAGTTTCAAAATCAAAATTCATAACCCGGGTTCTGCGCAATCTGTCCCTGACTGTTCCGGATGTCCCGGACACTCACGGGCATCGTATAGAGATACTTCCGCGTGACATATTTGACCGGCAGCGTGCTCCCCGACTGCTGGATCACCCACCATTCGGGACAGCCGTTGCGCTTGAGTTCGAACCAGCGGTCACCCTCCATGTAGAGCTCCTTGCGCCGCTCGTCCAGAATGGCGGAAATCAACCGCGTGAGGGGCTTGCCCGCGGCATCCACCGTGATCAGCGCCTCGGGGTCCGGCTCAGGAAGCGACTGAAGCGTGTAATCCTCAACATCTTCGATACGCTTGCGGCGCAGTTCGTTGAGCAGCGACAAGGCCTTCGCCTCGTCCTGCTGCGCCCCCGGGTGGGCATAACTCTCGGCAAGCATCAGATGCAGCTCCGATCCCCGGATCCGTGCCGTCACGGTCTTCTGATTGACCCGTTTGGCATCACACATGATGCCCCAGCGAATATCCTTCTGCGGCTCCGCACCGAAAAGTTTCAACAGCGTGGCATTGACCGGTCTCGTACTCAGATAGCTGCGGAATGTCTCGTCGTAGAGCGTCTTCACATCGTCATCACCCGTCGTACGGTCGCGGATGATCACCTCCTGCAACTGCTCGCCGTAAGACTGGATCGACTCCGTATAGACGCTTCTGTCTGCAAGGGCGTAGGACGGTACGGCCAGCAGCTCCTCGCACAGCGGAATCACCTCGGACCACTCTTCCGCCCAGAAATAGAGCTTGGCCAGGTAGGTCTTGGCCACCGCCTCGGTGAAGAGATACGATTCGTCGGTCATGTGGTAGTCGACCGCCTTGCGGAGGAGCGATACCGCATACTCATAGCTCCGTGCAAGGGTATTGCGATCGGGCACCGCATCGCTCTCCACGTCGAAGTGCTCGACAATGGGAATGCCCGGCAGAGAGGAGGCCGTCGCCGCATCGTACGGCTCGCAGTAGATCCGGATCAAATTGTAATAGCATACGCCCTTGATGGCATAGGCTGCGGCACACAACGCCCGGGCCTTCGCAGAGTCCTTTTCGAGCATGTACTCCAGAATCAGGTTACAATCCTTGATTGCCGAATAAAGACCCTCGTAATACCCCTTCTGAAAGTTGTTCGCCACATCGCCCGCATAGAGCGTCAGACGCCCGGCCGAGATGTTCGCATCGAGATTGTCGGAAATCGACTCGTAGAGAATCACCCGGTCGTAGCAGCCCAGAATATCTTCGTCCGTACCCTCCTCGATGGCATACAGCATGTTGTTCAGCAAGGCTTCGAAATCCTCCTCCGTTTCAGGAATGATCTTTCCCTGCGGCGTTAGGTCGAGATAACGTTTGCATCCGCCGAAAAGCAGCGTTGCCAGAACTATCATCCATATTTTCCGTTTCATAATCCGCTGTTTTTAGAATCCGAGCGTCACGCCGAACGTCACGGAGCGCGTCGTGGGATAGATCGCGCCCGGAACCTCCGGGTCCATGCCCTTGTAATCGGTGAATGTAAAGAAGTTGGCCAGACTTACGTTGAAGCTCACGGCATCGAATCCGCCCCGGTTGACCACCTTGCGCGGCAACGAGTAGGAGAGCGTGATGTTCTTGATCCGCACGTACGAAATCTTGTAGATATAGATTCCATCGACCACGGCATTGGCGGTCGGATTCGACTGGTCGAAATGGTACTTCGCGTCGAACGAGTCGTAGATCCGCGGGTATTTCGTCCCCGTAGTGTTCGTTTCCGTCCAACGGTCGGTGCGGTCTTTCCAGACATTCAGGTGGTTCGAATACAGGTCGCTGTACTCAGTCTGCGCCCGGTCCATCGTGGAGACGCTTCCCGCAGCGATCTGGCTGTAAGTCGCCGGCGACTCGTTGCGGTCATAGGCATAAGACCCGAACGAAAAGACGCCGTTGACCGACAGACGCAAATTCCGGTATCCGGCCGAAATGCTGAAACCGCCGTTGAACGGCGCCTCCCGATTCCCCAGATAGTAGAGGTAGTTGGCTTCGTCGGTGTAGTCTGCATCGCTCGAAATGACCGCATCGGGGCGAAGTTTGAATTCGTAAAGACCCGTCAGGGGGTCGATCCCGACCACCTTGCCGCCAATGAGCGCCCGGGCCGGATAGCCCTCGTAGTAGTTGAGCTTCATGTGCTGGAACGATACCGAACTCGCATATTCGAGCACCTTGTTCGAGTTGAAAGCGAAATTGACCGAAGCATCCAGCGTCCAGTCCCGGGTCTGAACGATCCCGCCCCGGAGCGTGAACTCGATACCCCGGTTACGCAGACGGGCGAAATTGGCCGCCTGATGGGTGAATCCCGTGGTCACGTAAAGCGGCTTGTCGTCCACGGCGCCTTTGGTCAGACGTCTGTAATACTCCGTTTCGAGCGAAAGCCGGCCGTCCAGGAATGCCAGGTCCAGACCCACCTTCACGTCGTTGACCTTCTCCCACCCCAGATTCGGATTGGGCGCCGAAGAGATCGTTCCAACCAGGTGGTTCTGCGACTGATACTCCCGATAGGTCTGCAGCGAATAGTTCATCATCAGTTGCGGCGAGGCGCTCGTCACGATATTTCCCGTAAAGCCGTAAGAGGCTTTCAGTTTGGCGTATTGGAGCACCTTGCGGGCCGATGCCATGAAGGGCTCCTCGGTCAGAATCCAGGCTCCGCCCACACTCCAGTTGGGATTGAACTGCGCATGCGTGCCGAAATAGGAGCTGCCGTCGGCACGCCCTGTGACGCTCAGAATATAACGGTCCCGGAACGAATAGTCGGCCGAAAGGTAGAACGACGCATAGCGGGACTTGGTGAAATACTCGCCCGTCAGACGCTCGATCTCCCGCAGCGTGCTTTCCGAGGGTTTTTCGATCGGTGGCAGAGCCGTATTGCCGGTCCGCGGGTCGTAATTGAACCGTTTGTTGAAGAGCGTGTGCGAATCATTGCCCCGCAATTCGGCGCCTCCGACCACATTCAACGTATGGCCGTCGCCGTACTCCCCGACATAGGTGAGATGCCCGCGCAGCAGATACCCCGTGCGACGGCTCTTGTTTTCCAGAATGGAGCCGTAGAGATTGCCGTTGTGCGTACGATGGATGCTCAAGCGATCCTGATAGGCCCCGTACGTATCCTCCTCCCGGGTAGTCTGCGTATCATTGTTGTTGAAGTTATAGGAGGCCAGTCCTTCAAACTTCAGATTCTCCAGCAGTTTGTACTCCATCCCCAGACGGACCTCCGTCGAAACGTAATCGGTCTTCGTCTTGTTGCCCTCGATCTCCCGCAGGATGTTGAAGCCCTTTTCCGGCAGGTCCTCATAGGTATCGCGGTTGTAGTTGGGCAGCGAGAGCCACGTCTGGTCGTTGGCATAGCTGCCATCCTCGTTGTAGGGCTTCTCGTAGGGGTTGGCGAAATAGGCATAGGTGAAGGGATCGACGCTCGGATTCGGCGTATTGGCCTTCCGGCAGGAGATATCGGCGCCCACATCGAAGGAGAAACGGCGGGTGGGTTTGAAGCCCAGATTGGCCTTGAAGGTATAGCGGTCGGCACTGTCTTCGATGAGCATGCCCTGGTCGTTGGTATAACCCAACGAAAGGTAGTAGTTGTAGGTCTCCGAACCGCCGCTCACCGAGACATGGCCATTCACCGAGACGGCATTGCGCAGAATCACGTCATACCAGTCGGTATCGGTCGCAGCCAGCGAACTCAGATAGGCATCCTGTGCCGCCGTATCGCCCTTCAGATGGGCAAAGGCCAACTGTCCGGAGCGAACCTGTCCCACGATACCCACCGTGGGATAGATCACCGACGGGTCCAGAAGCGACTGCGCATATTTCTCAGCCGCGAATTCGTCCCAGAGTTCCTGCTCCCAGGCCAGTTTCTCGGCCGTATTCATCAACGACGGCTGCCGCTGGGGGCGGAACGAAACGGTGACATTCGACGAGAAATTGACCTTCATCTTCCCGGCCTTGCCCCGTTTGGTGGTCACCACGATGACGCCGTTCGCAGCCCGCGATCCGTAGATTGCCGCTGCCGCGGCGTCCTTCAGCACGACGATCGACTCGATATCGCTCGGGTTCACCCCGCCGATCCCGTAGATGAAAATGTCGTCGAAACCGCCGGCCTTGAGCTCATTCGAACTCAGATTCGTACTCGGGCCCTCATTCTGCAACGGAACGCCGTCGACCACCCACAGCGGAGTTGTATTTCCCGAAAGATTGGCAATACCGCGGATCCGGATCCGCTGACTGGCTCCGGGGCGCCCCGTAGTCGGCGTAACCGTGACACCGGCCAACTCGCCCTGCATCATGGCGTCGACCGAGGTCTGCGGCTTGAGTTGCAGTTCATCGGCCGTCAGGATACCCACCGAACCGGTCACCTTCTTGACCGTGGTCTGCGAATAGCCCGTCACGACGATCTGTTCGATCTCCGTGGAGGTGGGTTGCAGAACCACGTCCAAACGTGTACGCCCGGGAGCCACGACCTGCTCCTGCGTCTGATAACCGACAAATGAAAACAGAAGGGTCTTGCCGCCTTCGGGAATCCGGATTTGGTAGCGTCCGTCGGAATCCGTGATCGCCCCGCTGTTGCGCGCCTCCTTCACGACCACCGTCGCCCCGACCACGGGCATCCCGTTCACATCCGCAACCCGCCCCGTGACGGACCGCGGCTGTGCGAACGCAGCACCGCACTGCAACAGAACCGACAGCAGAATCAAGGCTTGACGTAAAATCATCTTCATAGGCCTCAATCGTTATAGGTGTACAAACTTATCATCACTTGTTTTCAAGAAAGTGCGTCACCCGGCGCAGCAACAATGCGTAGTGTCCCCGCATCTGCGGCGAGGCGCTCCGATTCCGGGCGGCCGCAATCCGATCCCGGCAGTCGAGCAGCACGCCGTAGAGCAGATGGCCGTCCTCGGGCCGCGTAAGGTAGGAAACCCCGGCAAGCGGAGCGAAGCCTGCGGAATCCTCCACCGTCACAGCCTCGGCGAAATAGTCCGAACGCAGCTTCGATTTCCGGCCCGCGGCCTGTTCGGCAAGAGCCAGCAACCGATCCAGGAATCGCAGTTGCAGCGGCTGTTTGACCAGTTCGTCCGCCGGGTCCGCATTGTCCCAAAGATAGGCCGAGAGGTCGTCCAGCGCCTCCGCGCGCGTGTAAGCCTCCCCGTCGGTCAACGAAGCGCAGAGCGCAATGCGGTCCAGGCTTCCCAGAATCCGGTCGAAGGTCTCCGTACGGATGAAATCCGCGATTCCGGGATTGAGCCCTTCCCCCACGATCAGCGAACGGCTGTCGAGCCATTCCAGATCGTCGAGCCGCGACAACAGCCACCGCATCGCCTCACGCTGCGTCCCGGCGGGAAGCGGCTCGAAACTCCGGCCTGCATCTCCGGCATAGCGTTCGTTGATCCGCACTCCGCCCAAGCGGGCGATCACGGAGCCGAACAACGCATTGCAATAGAACGAAATCGATTCGGGGAAGGCCGAACGGTAGGCATAATCGACATCCTCGTCGTCGATCCACTCCGAGACATGGTGCAGAACAACGGCAAGATTCGCCAGCCCGGCATCGGCCGCCCGCAGCGGATCGTCGCCCAGATCCGAGGCCCGTGCCCGGGGATCGAGCGCGAATTTTTCCGGCTGTTCTCGCAGAAAACGGCACGACGGATCGTCGCTCACCGCCCCGTCGCCGTAAAGCCACTCGACGGCGCGGTAATCGTACGGCCCCAGCGAGGTCTGACAGAGTTTCACGCCGTTCCGGAAATCTTCGGGACGCGCCACATAGTTTAACGGCAGCTCGTCGAGAATCGAGGCCGAAAGTCCGTTCGCGGCCGTATAATGCGCGCTGCGCAGCGAATCGAGCGGCACCGTCTGCGAAGCCCCCATGTTGGGCAGCAGCCCCAGGCAAAAACCCGTATAACGGGCCACCTTCGCCGACAGGCTCTCGCCGAAAAGCGCCTCGTCGAGTTCCAGTCGCCGCGCCCCGGGATCGGCGGCTCCCGTCTGAAGAAGCCGTTCGGTTTGAATCTGCGGTCCGATATTGTGGCTGATGTAGATGTTGGCGCTCAGAATCTCTCCCGTCCGCGGATCGGTCCAGGCGTTGAACCGCAGATCGCGGGCCGGCGAAGGAACGTAGCGTACGGCCGAATAGCGAATGTCGTTCACGTCGGGCAGCCCCTCCGCCGAGACACGCCGCACCTCGATGGCCCGCGGAAGACCGATCCGCTCGAAAGCATCGTTCCAGAGCAGTATGCCCCGTTCGATATAGGGTTTCCACGCCGCCGGGAAACGCTCGTCGAGATAGAAGACGATGGGACGCCCGGCATCCACCCGCCACCGGGAGGCGTAATAACGGACTTCGGCGCCCTGCCGGTCAGCGCTGTATTCGACATAACGCGACGTGGAGGTACCCACGCGCAGATCCGCTTCACGGACCGTCGTCATCGGTTCGGGCAGCAGCAGGAACGATGTCCGCACGGCAGCCGTGAAGAGTTCAGGATCGCCCCGCGAAATCACGCCGAAAGCGTAGGCCGAGACTTCGTAGGAGAGCTCGCTCACCACCGAGACATTGTCGTTAAAAGCCGCTATATCGCGTATCCAGGAGGCTTCGGAACGGTATTCGTAACTCCGCAGGACGAATCCGTCGCGGCTGCTGTAACTCTCCGGGTCCTTGGGCGAAAGGTAACTCTCGCCGTTCCGGAAGAACGATGTCGCACGCACCACGACGCCGCTGCTGTCGGGCGTAACCGCCTCGATGGGAAACGACGCGATCACGGAGGGCTGCCGGCTCGCGGCCAGCGCCTGCCCGATCGCCGGATCGTCGCTGCGCGAACGGCTGTCGAGTGCGGCAATCTGCAAAAGCGAATCAGTCCGCTGGAAAACGACAAGACGCGGACGCGAAGGCTGCATCCCGACCGACGACTCCTCGCCGTCGCTGACCGACAGCACCGTAACCCCCAGCAGCAGATCACGCCCGAGCATCGAATCGGGGACCTCGAAATAGACATCCCCGTCGAGCAGATGCAGGGTGAACAATCCCTGCACCGTTCGGGGATTCTTACCGGCGAAAAGCTGTTCGTAAGCCGTCTTACGCGGTTCGGGAGCCGTCGCGCGCCGCTTGCGGGCCGCCGCGGGCGTCGCGTCGCACAGCACCGGCAACAGCATCAACAGCGTCACGATCCATCGCATATCGTATCTTTCTCTCATAACTGCCGTCATTTCAGATAGGATTCGATCGTATGCAACAGCGAACGGTAGTGCAGCCGGGTCTGCAGATCGGGATGGTTCCGCTGCCCCTCCAGCAAGCGCCGGATCTTCAGCACACAGTCATAGGCGAGCCCCTCCATCGGCCGCTCTTCGTAAAACAGCGGCATGGGATCGTCATACCCCGCCACAGGTCCCGGACAGCCTGCCGAAGCGTCCGACAGCAGGGACCGGTCCGTGCGGAACGCCTCCGGAACCTCCATCCGCCGCATGGACGCAAGGCTCTTGGAATCTCCCTCTTCACGCAATGCGGCCACCTCGCCGAGCGTCTCCAGGAAAAGACGCTGCCGCTTGATCTGCGAGAGATTCAACGCCTGCCGGCGAAGGGTCGGAGCCCAGATTCGGTCGTAAATCAACGACATGCACGCTTCGGGCGTGAAGGCGTCGTTTTCGGCCAGCGCCGCCGAAAGCCCCACTTTCGAAGGCGACGCCACGACGGCTTTCATCACAGCCTCGCACACGGCGTCCGCGGCCGAAGCCACCAGCCCCAGATTGCCCGTAACACTCCGGTCGTCCAGCCACTCCATGTCGTCGAGCTGTTCCAACAGGAATTCCAACGCCCGGACCTGGCGCTCGCGGGGAACGCTCCGGTAATGTTCGACCGAGTCCCCGACGTGTTTCTCGTACAGATACACTCCGCCCACGTCCGCATAGACATGGTTCAAATAGGTGAAATACTGGTTGACAATTCCGTTGTAGATGGCCTTGCGGTAGCTGTAATCCCGGTCGTCGGATTCGGTCCAGGCATTGAGGTGCGAAAGCACGTATTTCAGATTGGAGATGCCGTATTCGGAAGCCCTGACGTGATCGTCGCCCAGATCCTCGGAGAGGGATCGGGGGTCGAGCGGCTCGGAGAACTGTTGCTTGCCGTAGCGCAGGACCGGATCGGCCGACGCCTCGCGCAGCCATTGCGAGGTGATCGCATACTCCGCCTCGGGGCTCCCGGCGAAAAGCGGCGTATAGTTCCATTTCACCAGAAACCGGTCGTAAGCCCCGAACCGCGGAGGCGTCATCCGCACGCCGCGCTCGAAATCGCCCGGCTGGGCGACATAGTTGAAACGGGCGTAATCCATGATCGACGTGGTCGTTCCCGTCTCGCGGGTGAAAGAGGGGCTCCGCAGCGAATCCACGGGGATCACGGACGACGCGCCCATGTTGTGCATGAAGCCCAGGCAATGCCCAATCTCATGCGAAAGCACATACCGCAGGGCGTCGCCGATGATCTCCTGAGGAATCTGCTTCTGCCGCACGCGCGGATCGGCCGGCGAGGTCTGGATGAAAAGCCAGTTGTTGATCAGCTCGATCACATCGTGATAAAGATAGACCGAGGCGCTGACGATCTCGCCGCTGCGCGGATCGGTCCACGAGGGGCCCATGGCGTTCTGAATCGTCACCGGGGCATACCGCACACACGAATATTTGAGGTTGTCGGGGTCGAATTCGGGGTCGTCCTCGGGAAAAAGCCGCGCCTGGACGGCATTGCGAAAACCGATCTGCTCGAAAAGTTCGCTCCACTGATTCACCCCTTCGATGACGTATGGAAGCCACGTGCGGGGGAAATTGCGGTCGATGTAAAAGACGATCGGCTTGACCGGGTCCACCAACTCCCCGCGCCGGTAGGCTTCGATGTCCGAGGGCTCCAGCCGCCAGCGGTTGGCATACCATATCGGACGGGCCCCCTGGGTCGTGGGAGAATAGAGCATCTTGCCCGTCGGAAAAACGGCGATGCGACTGTCGGTGATCCGGGGGCTGACGGGAAGGCTGTCGAGCAGCAGGATGGAACGTGTGGCAGTGATCGTAACCGGCATATCCCGCAGCCCGCGCTCCGAGATCGTCACCCGGTAATTCAGGCTGCTGCTGACCGAAACGTTATCCGAAAAGGACTTGATTCCGGTCACGTAGGACTTCTCCTTTTCGAACGACTCCTTGCGTTTGAGGCGTCCCGAAAGCGTGTGCTGGCTGTATTTGTCAAAAGGCGACAGCCGCTCGTCATCGCTGACAAACAGATCCGTGGCGTCCACGACTACCGCAGAACTGTCGGGCGTAAAGGTCTCGATCTCGAACAACCGGTAAATAGCGCCGATATTGCTCGTTGCAAGCGCTCGCTCTATTTCAGCATGATTCGGGAGGGGGGGGGTAACGGCCCGCGCCGAAATCAGCCGCATGGCGATCCGGTCTCCTGCGCGCGTGAATGCGAAATGAAGCGGATCTTTCGGCTTGGAGCCCACGATTCCGTGACCGTTGTCGCTGGTAGCCGAGATGGTCGTTCCGAGCAACATGCTCCGATCCATCAGCCGGAGCGGAATCTCGAAATAGACCCGCCCTTTCATCTCATGCAGCGTGAAAAGGCCCCGGGCTATGCGGTGTTCCTCCTTGAAGAATTTGTCGTATGCCGAACTTTTCGTGGTGTCACACTGTTCGGCGGACGCCTTGCGGCTGCGTTTTCCACAAAGTCCGAACGCCTGCTGCGAACCGCATAACGACAAGACCACAAGCAAAAAAAGGGGCGAAATTATCCGAGCATAAAACTTCATCATTCAAACAGGGTTAGAACGAGCAGATTAACCAAAGAAATATCAACAAAATTCCCAGGAGAGAGCCTTTCCCCACTATCGAAAGGATCCATCCTCCACGAGGAACCTAACAAACCTTTACTTTACAAAGATAGCAAAAATTTATCGGAAAACAAACCGGTACAAGGGGCAGGGCGAAAACTCCAAAAGGCAAGAATTTGGATAAGCAAAAGGTATTCAGTGGTTTAAATGGATGTCAGAGAAAACAGCAACCGCAATTTATCGCAATTTTAGTGCAAGAATTTCAAGAAAAAAATTACGTTTCAAAGACTTTCAACGCAATTTTAACCACTTGATTTAAAAGTATTAGGCCGCAATTTAAGCCGTTTTAACGTGCGTTTAAAATGATGACTTTTTTGGAGTTTCCGTTCCTCATCAAATTGTCCCCTTTCATTATACCATATAAACTTGTAAATTTTGTTTAAATTTCCCATGTTCAAAATTTGAATTCTGATACGTGATTCAGGCCGGATCATAATGAGCCAATACCGCCCGTCGATATTCTCTACAAGGCAAACGAAGTGTTCAGGCGAGCCATTGACGCGATTGTCCATTTTGCTACGGAGCGGCACAAGTCTTTCTTCGCCCCGTCCGAAGCCGCCGACATCAAGAGCGTGATGCAGGAGTACGGGGAAACGACCGAACAGCAGGATATGGTCGGCACATGAATCTGTGACTATGCGGAGAGCCGGTAGCCGTTTGATGAAATAAAACATCGCCTTACACTCAAAGAGGTTGGCGATGTGGCAGAGGACAAGTATGATTGGAAATTGAGAATATGCAACAAGGATTGCAAAGATAATACATCAAGTTAGCAACTGTTCTAATTACGTAAATACTTGATAACCTTGTTTCATAAATCACTTGATTTCAAATTCTGCATTCAATTTTATCTCTTTCCTTTTCGCATAAAACGATTTGCTTATGCGATATTTTCCTTTGAAAAGATGATAATACCTGTCAATAGGAAAACTAAAGCAATACAATAAAGGTGCTTTCCGTTTGTTAAAACCATCATCAAACCAAGCGATGTTACCTTTTGTCTTAGCCATAACCCATTCCTTTCCATTCCATCGTTCTACAGCCCAACCTCTTCCATACATCAGCGAGGTCGATGTCGGATTTGATACGAACACATTAATAATTCCAATCAGCAGTTGAACTGCTGTAATTCATAAGTTTAACCGAGGTCATTCAGGCCTCAAAATTAGTTGTAAA
>NZ_CALUHA010000013.1:0-67763 GCF_944320325.1 Alistipes megaguti | reverse complement strand
CAGGGTTTTCTCTTTTTGTCGGCAGCGCAAAAAACAGCGGTTTTCGGCACCTTTTGGTGGAGCAATCGGTGGAGATGGAAGCCGGGAACCGGTCTTTTGGCAAACTCCTGCTTACAGACTCAATATTCGGGATTACAAAGAGATATTTTTGTCGGATATTTGTGGCCCCCCCACGTCCTGTCACACAATCGGGGAACGGGAAAATATTCCAAAAACCGGACGGCTCAATTGTGCCACAGCAAAACGGCGATCAGCGGCAAATATTCTTTGAGCCTTATGCGTAACAGCTTCAGGCTCTGCTGGATCCGATAATCAACCGTCTTGGGTGAGATATCCAGCAGACCGGCGAACTCTTCATAGGCCTTGTGCTGGAAACGGTTGAGTTCGAATGCCTCCCGATAGCTGGGCGGAAGCTGCTCGACCGCCTTGCGGATCCGCTCCTGCAGCTCTTCGATGACGTAGAAATCCGGGGCCTCGAACTGTTCATGCAACTTCTCGGAAAGCTGCCCCAACACCCGACGCTCGACCATCTCGTGATTCAGATACTTGAGACACCGGTTGCGTGTCGCACGAAACAGGTAGCGCGACAGGGACTCGGTGATGTGCAGCGTCGTGCGGTTCTCCCACAACCACAGCATCAGGTCCTGAACGATGTTCTCGCTGACTTCTCCCCGCACATACAGGCGCGTATAGGCACACAGCGTCGTATAGTAACGAGTGAAGATCTCCTCGTATGCCCGCATGTCGCCCTGCCTGATCTGTTCCAAAAGATGGATATCAGCGAGTTGTCGGTTTTCAACCATAATGCGAATGTAATAAATTATTGCGAAACCTCGACTCCAGAAAAAATTTTTATCAAAAAAAGCCGCTCCCGTTTAGGAGATTGTCGAATTAAAGGGTCTTTAAGTAAAACGAACCCCGAAAATGAAAGAGTGTGACATGGAAGGCCTGCTCGTCCGCTTCTACAACGGTGAGACAACGGCAGACGAATCCGCACGGATCGAATCCTGGATAAACCAGTCCGCAGATCATCGCAAGATTGCCGAGCAGGTCTACTATCTCTGTTTTGCATCCGATGCTCTCAAGGCCCGACAGCAGATCGATGCCGAGGCCGCACTCAAACGCGTCCGTTCGCGAATCTGGACCGAACGCTGGCGCCGCGGCTTCCGGCGTCTGGAGCGTGTCGCCGCCGTACTGCTGCTGCCTCTTGTTCTCCTTTCGGGCTGGCTGCTCATCCATTTCGGAGGCGAATTCAACACGATGGTAGAGATTCGCTCGACAACCGGCATGGTCAGCTGCGTGACGCTCCCCGACAACACCCGCGTCTGGCTCAACTCCGACTCCTATCTGCGTTATCCGGCCCGCTTCGACAAGGAGCGCAGAGTGACGCTCTTCGGCGAAGGCTACTTCGATGTGGCGAAGGATCCCGACCATAAGTTCGTGGTCGAGGCCCGGTCGTTGGAAATCGAGGTCTACGGCACGGAGTTCAACGTCGAGGCCTATGACGACTGCATCCGCACGACGCTCGTCTCGGGGCGTGTCGGCGTCAAGTACGACGATCAGTTCCACCACCGGCAGCTCGTGCGCATGATGCCCAACCAGCAGGCCATCTACAACGCCCGTACCGGTTTCATGTATCTCAACGGGGCCGACATCACCTGCAACACCTCGTGGAAGGACGGCTGCATCGTACTGAACAACACCTCGCTCGAGGATGCGCTCCGTGTCATCGGGAACAAGTACAACGTCCAGTTCCGGATCGCCAACAACAGTCTGCGCGGCAACAAGTTTACCGGAACCTTCTCCAACCAGAGTCTGGACGTAATCTTCCGCTACTTCAACATTTCTTCAAATATCCGCTTCAGACAGATTGATCAGCCGCAGGACGATCGCGACGCCACTGCCGGCCGGACGCTCTTCGAAGTCTATTGAACCTACAGAACAACCAACTTAACCGAACACTCACCTAAACCAACCTGCCCATGGCATTGAAAAGCTGACCCTCTCCAACAAAAAAGAACATACGGAAAGACAGGGCACGTCTTCCCGTATGGCGAATCAAAAAACGCATGCACTCAACGGTCTGCATGCAGAAATCCAATTCAATTCTACAAATCTATGAAAAAAAACATTACCTCCCAAACAATTGGGCGGGGAAATGGCGTACGGATACCCTCCGTCCGGGGATTCGCCACGGCCGTGAAGAATCGTGCATGGGCGCTGTGTCTCGCCCTGACCGTTCTGGTCTCGCCGGTCCTTGCCCAGGAAACCAAACCCATAACCCTCGAAGTGAAAGATGCTCCGATCGTGTCGGTCATCAAACAGATCGAACAACAGAGCGGCTATACCTTCTTTTATAACACGAAGGATATCGAATCCGTTCGCAACGTGAGCCTCGACCTCCGCGGCAGCGACCTCAAGGCCGCCCTCAACCAGCTCTTCCGCGGTACGGGCATCACCTGGTCGATCGACGAGAAGCATGTCATCCTCAAGGGGGCCGAGGCCCGTCCGCAGCCCGCACGGGCCGATCGTCTCTCGGGTAAGATCGTCGATAAGAACGGCATGCCGATTATCGGCGCCACGATTCTCGTTGCCGGCTCCACGACTCAGGGTACCACCACCGATGTCGACGGCATGTTCTACTTCCCGTGGAGCAGCCAGATCGCTTCGGCCACGCTCAACATCTCGTTTATCGGTTATGTTTCGCAGTCGGTGCCGGTCGGCGGCCGCACGATGCTCGACATCACCCTGCTGGAAGACAACCAGCAGCTGGAGGCCGTCGTCGTGACCGCTCTCGGTATCAAGCGCGCCGAGCGTGCCGTGTCGTACAACGTTCAGAATGTCATCACGGACGAGGTCTTCAAGGCCAAGGATATCAGCCTGGCCAATAACCTCTCGGGCCGCATCGCCGGTGTGCAGATCAACAGCAGCGCAGCCGGTATCGGCGGTGAGACGAAGATCGTCATGCGCGGTACGAAGTCGATCAACAACGACAACAACGCCCTCTACGTGCTCGACGGTATTCCGCTGCCGTCGCTCTCGACCGCTTCGCCGTCGGCCTCCTACACGATCATGCGTACGTCGAACCCCTCGGGCGACGGCATCTCGATGTTCAATTCCGACGATATCGGCAACATGTCGGTGCTGACGGGTCCCTCGTCGGCCGCCCTCTACGGTTCGAAGGCCGCCAACGGCGTCGTCATGCTTTCGACGCGTACGGGCGAGGAGGGGCTCTCGGTCTCCTACAGCAACACCACCACCTTCATGTCGCCCTTCATGATGCCCGATTTCCAGCGTTCGTACGGAGCGTTGGAAGGAAGTTTCGGTTCGTGGAGCACGACCCGCATGTCGAAGGCCTCCACGTGGTCGCCCGAGGATTTCTTCCAGACGGGCTACAACACCACCAACTCCGTGAGCCTCTCCTTCGGCAAGGGTAAGAGCTCGACCTACCTCTCGGCCGGCGTGGTCAAGGCCGAAGGCATCATCCCCAACAACGAGTTCAACCGTTACAACTTCACGGCCAGCCATACCAACTCCTTCCTCAAGGACCGCATGCACCTGAGCGTGCTGGGCATGTACATCAACCTCAACGAGCAGAACATGCTCGCCTCGGGTCAGTACTACAACCCGCTGGTGCCGATCTACCTGCTCTCGCCGAGCGAGGATCTGAACAAGTATGCCGTCTATGAGCGTTACGACGCCTCGCGCAACTTCAAGACCCAGTACTGGGACTGGGGCGACATGGGCATGTCGATGCAGAACCCCTACTGGATCATCAACCGCAACATGTTCAACACGGCGAAGAACCGCTTCCTGATGGGCGCCTCGCTCAGTTATGACATCACCGACTGGCTCGACGTGACGGCCCGCGCCCGCATCGACTACACCGACATGCTGGCCGAGCAGAAAAACTACGCCTCGACCAACAAACTCTTCGCCGGCGACTACGGCCGCTACTACTACAACGAGTATCGCACGATGCAGCGCTACGGCGACGTGATGGCCAACATCTACAAGACCTTCTTCGACCAGCAGCTTTCGCTGACGGCTACGATCGGTGCCTCGATCGAGGACCTGAAATACCGGGCCACGCTGCTCGGAGGCGACCTGACCTCGGTGGCCAATCTCTTTACGCTAAGCAACATGACCGCCAACAAGGCCAGTTCGAAGACGACCTACAACGATCAGACCCAGTCGGTATTCGCCACCGTTCAGCTGGGCTTCCGCAACATGGTCTTCCTCGATCTGACGGGCCGAAACGACTGGTCCACGGCGCTGGTCAATACCAAGAGCCTCTCGATGTTCTATCCTTCGGTGGGTCTCTCGGCCGTAGTGACCGACATCTTCGGCATACAGTCCAAGGTGCTCTCCTACGCCAAGATCCGCGCTTCGTATGCCGAGGTAGGTAACGCCCCGATGCGCTACATCACCGTGCCGACCTATCCCGTTTCGTCGAGCGGTCCGCAGACGACGACCTTCCTCACGGCCGAGAACTACGAGCCCGAGCGCACGAAATCGTGGGAGGTGGGTGCCGATGTCCGCCTGTGGGGCAACAAGATCATCGTCGGCGCTACCTACTACAACTCCCGCACGCTGAACCAGATCTTCCAGCCCTCGATCTCCTCCACCTCGACCAAGACGAGCATGTATGTCAACGGCGGTCGGGTCGACAACAAAGGTGTCGAGCTTTCGCTGGAGGTCAACCAGAAACTCGGTCCGGTCGACTGGCAGTCGAACGTCATCTACTCGCGCAACCGCAACAAGATCGTGCGCATGCTTCACGACTACGAGATCAACGGCGAGCGCATCACCCAGGACTCGATGGTCATGGGCGGTACGACGGGCGTGAAGATGGTGGTCCGCGAGGGCGGCCGCATGGGTGATCTTTACGTCAACACGCTCAAGACCGATGACCACGGCTACATCTGGGTATCGCCCGCCGGCGACATCGCCACCGATCCCAACAACTTCATCTATGCCGGCAACACGAACCCCTCCTACACGCTCTCGTGGCGCAACAGTTTCAACTGGAAGGGATTCTCGCTCGGCTTCATGTTCAATGCCCGCGTAGGCGGCGTGGGCGTCTCGCTGACGCAGGCCGCCATGGACTACTACGGCGTGTCGGCCGTCACGGCCGAGGCCCGCGACAACGGCGGTGTCCTGATCAACGGCCAGCGCGTGGGCAAGATCCAGTCCTACTACGAAAAGACGGCCAATCTGGGCGAGGGTGCCATCGGTTCGTGCTACGTCTACTCGATGACCAACGTGCGTCTGGGCGAGCTGACCTTCGGCTACGATTTCCCCGTGCAGAAGTGGTGCAAGTGGATCAAGGGTCTCAACGTTTCGTTCATCGGCCGCAACCTGCTGATGCTCTACTGCAAGGCTCCGTTCGACCCCGAACTGGTATCGGGCTCGGGAACCTATTCGTCGGGTATCGACTATTTCCAGCAGCCGAGTCTGCGCAACCTGGGATTCTCGGTTAAAGTAACCTTCTAAAACGATCAGCCATGAAATTCAAGAACAGCATAAAACTCTCGCTTGCGGCAGCACTCCTTTCGCTGGGGGCTTGCACGGGCGACTTCTACGAGAAGAACACCAATCCCGACGAAGCAACCGACGAGATGCTCGGCTGGGACGATCTGCGCACCGGTTCGGACTTCATGCAGCTGGCACAGAATGTCATCCCGACTTTCCAGATTGTCGGCGGCGAGGAGTACGGAAGTGCCAACTTCCAGGTGATTCAGGATCTGGCCGGCAACATCTTCGCCGGCTATACCGGAGCAACGAAATCGAGCTTCCGGGCCAACAATCTCTATGATATTCTGGCCGCCGAATGGCACAATGCCATGCATGACGATGCCTTCCAGCGTGCCATGGGGCCGTGGGCCCAGCTGGACGCGCTGCGCGAGGAGTCGCCCGAGGCCGTAGCACTGGCCGACGTGTTGAAGGTGGCCGTCATGCACCGTGTGACCGACACCTACGGCCCGATCGCCTATCTTTCGATCGGCAGCAGCGGCATCCAGCAGGAGTACGACTCCCAGGAGGTGATCTACAACCGCTTTTTCGAAGAGCTCGACGCCGCCATTACGCTGTTGACCGATTTCTATGAAAAGAATCCTTCGGCAACGCTGCTGGCCAACTACGACCCCATTTACAAGGGGAATGTCCGCGCGTGGGTGAAGTTTGCCAATACGCTGCGTCTGCGCCTGGCCATGCGTGTCTACTATGCCGATCGCGAACTCTCGAAGGCTCAGGCCGAGGCGGCGATCAACAATTCGGTGGGTCTGATGACCGACGCTTCGGACATCGCCCAGTTTGCCAAACCCGCCACGGCCACCCAGTGGGAGTATCCGCTCTACATGATCCAGTACTCGTTCAACGGCGGTGACAGCCGCATCGGTGCCACCATCGAGTCCTACATGAACGGCTATGAGGATCCGCGTCGCGAAGCCTACTTCACGAAGAACTCGCGCGGCGAGTACCGCGGCGTACGCAACGGAATCAACATCACGGCCGACTACGTGCTGTCGGATCTGCTCTCGAGCGTCAACTGCACGAACAACGACGCCATCGTCTGGATGAAACCGGCCGAGGCCTGGTTCCTGCGTGCCGAGTACGAGCTGCACTTCGGTTCGAAGACGGCCGCCGGCGAGTACTACAACAAGGGTATCGAGTGCTCGTTCTCGACCGAGGGGGTCAGCGGCGTCGAAACCTACATGACCGACAACGTAAAGACTCCGGCCGACTATACCGACATGGTTGTCTCGTCGAACTCGGCTTCGGCGCTGGGCAAGATTACCATCGCCTGGGAGGATTCGGCCGATGATGAAACGATGCTCGAGCGGATCATCACGCAGAAGTATCTGGCCATCTTCCCCGACGGTCAGGAGGCCTGGTCGGAGTTCCGTCGCACGGGTTACCCGAAGATTTTCCCCAACGTAATCAACAACCAGTCGGGACTGATCAGCACCTCGAAGCAGATCCGCCGTCTGAACTTCCCCTCGACGGAGTATGCCACCAACGCTGCGGCCGTGCAGAATGCCATCGTAACGCTCAACGGCGAATCCTCGAACCCGACGGGTGACAACGGAGGCACGACGCTCTGGTGGGACAAGAAGAATTAAGCACAGAACCTGAAACTCAAGAACTGATATGAAAAAGATAGTAACAAGCGTCGTTCTGGGCCTCGTCTGCGGAGGATTTGCGGCCTGCGACACCGATTACGAACCGCTGAACCTGCAGCCTGCCAAGCAGTACAGCGAGAAATACTACGAGAACCTGCGCAACTACAAGGCAAACCTGTTCGAGCGGTCGATCTGCTTCGTGTGGTTCGGCGACTACAACGGCGACCCCTCGACGCCGGCCTACCGCTTCTCGGCACTGCCCGACAGCGTGGATATCTGCTCGTTGTGGGGCGGTTATCCCGATCCGGTGCAGAACAGTCTGGCATACAAGGAGATGTGGGAAATGCGCAACAAGAAGGGTACGCTGCTCGTCGCTCCGACGATCATCCGTATCATGGAGAATGAGAACTACGCCAACTTCGGCCTCACCTACGAGGATATGGTCAACCAGACCACGACCGACGACCCGACGGGAACCTACCCCGACTGGTGCGTGCGTTACGGCAACTACCTGCTGCAGCAGATGTGGGACAACGGCATCGACGGTCTGGACCTCGACTACGAGCCCGAA
This sequence comes from Alistipes megaguti, assembly GCF_944320325.1. Classification (NCBI taxonomy): domain Bacteria; kingdom Pseudomonadati; phylum Bacteroidota; class Bacteroidia; order Bacteroidales; family Rikenellaceae; genus Alistipes; species Alistipes megaguti. The sequence continues at coordinate 60,068 of NZ_CALUHA010000013.1, read as the reverse complement.
TCGAGCGATGAGATAGCTTACGGTATCTACGGCGACCGTATGACGCTCTTCGTGAAGTATCTGGCACAGTTCATCGGCCCGAAGGGCGCTGATACGACCAAACTGCTGATCGTCGACGGCCATACGCCTCCTGCCGAGACGGAGCCCTACCTGAACTACTTCGTTCGCCAGAATTACGGCGCACACAGCTGCTCGGCCGTCTCGGGATTCCCGTGGGAGAAGTGCATCTACACGGAGAATATCGGTGACTACTGGACCACGGGCGGCGGTCTGGAGGACCAGGCAGCCTTCCAGCCGTCCGAGGGGTACAAGGGCGGATTCGGTGCCTTCATGGTGCAGCGCGACTACCATACCACCGACTCGGGAGCCGACAAGGAGATGCCTTACGGCCATCTGCGTCGTGGCATCCAGCTGCAGAATCCCGCGGTCGTCAAATAACCTAAACGAATCGAGATTATGAAAAACATCATGAAATATACCGCAGCGGCAGCAGCGATGATCGTCGCCCTGTCCTCCTGCGAGGAGTTCGAGGACTACACCGTCACGGTCGACGGTGCTCCGACACTCGCCTATGTCAATACAGGGGACGAGAATCTCTTCTCGACACTGGTTTCGCATCGTCCCACCGGATCGTCGGGCAACTTCTCGACCGAATTCTACGTGCGCTGCAATACGCCGGTTCACGCGGCGACCACGGTGTCGCTTGTCTATGATGCCTCGCTCGTCGAGAACTACAACGCCGAACATGAGACCCAGTACGCGGCGCTGCCCGAGGAGTATCTCGTCATGGAAAATGCAACGCTGACACTCCCCGAGAACAGCGTGCAGACCGAAGAACCGCTGCGGTTGTCGCTCAACGAGTCGGCCGATCTGGCGGCTCTGACCGAGCGTTACTACCTGGCTGCCCTGCGGATCGAATCTCCGGGCATGGCCTCGAGCGAGATGCTGGGTGCCGTCTACCTGCTGGTCGAGACCGAGACCAACCTGATCCGACCGATCACCTCAACGGACGACATGGCCGGATTCCCGGCCGGTGACCGGAGTGAGTGGACAGCCGACTGCGCGAACTTCGCCAACCTGTTCGACGGCAGCTCGTCAACCTCTTCGAGCTTCTCGGCAAGCGGCAACGTCGTGACCATCGACATGAAGACCACGCACATGATGACGGGACTCTCCATCAACGGCGGCACGATGTCGCGCCTGTCGATCGAGTACAGTCTCGACGGCAAGAGCTGGTCACAGGGCGGCACCCCGGTCGATGGCGAGACGGTAAACTCGGGTTCGACCACCTACGTGGCCATCTACGACTACGTCGAGGCACGCTACCTGCGGTTGACGATCGACTTTTCCTCGTCGCGGTCCGCATCGATCAGCGAACTCGACGTCTACATGATCGAGAGCACCGATCCGACGCTCTATCTGATGACGGGCGAGAACAACCTGCTCACGGGCAAGATCACCCACAAGAAGGGTGTCGGCTCGACGTGTGATCTGGAGGCCGCGTTCAAAGTCTATACGACGATCTCCTCGCAGAACGGCTACCAGGCAACCGTAGCTGCCGACAATTCGCTGATCGCCGCCTATAACGAACAGAACGGGACTTCGTATGAGGCACTGCCCAGCGAGAATCTCCTGCTGGAGAACGCTTCGCAGACCATTGCCGGCGGAGATAATGCTTCGGAGAATGAGGTGCGGATCTCGTTGCAGGGCGACCTCTCGGGGCTGACGGCCAAGGTAGGTTACCTCGTACCGCTGAAGCTGACGACCTCGTCGTCGGATGCGGTTGTCAGTGAAAGCCGCGGCGTGGTTTATGTCCGCATCAACGTGGAGAACAACGTCATCCGCGACATCGACTCGGCCGACGACATGGTAGGCTTCCCGGCCGGCGGCAGCTCGGCGTGGACGGCCGACTGCGGTGATGCGGCCAACCTCTTCGACGGTAACAACGGGACGGCTGTCAGCGGACTCTCCTCTTCGGGCAACGTGATCACCGTTGACATGAAGCAGACGCAGATGGTTACCGGTCTGCACCTCTATACCTACGGCATCGGCAATGTCTCGATTGCCTACAGTCTGGACGGCGAAACATGGGATACGGCCGGAACCGTTGCCGATGGCGAAAGCGTCTACAACGGTTCGACGTAGAGTGCCGGCGACTACTACGTAGCCCTGGCCGACTATGTGGAGGCCCGTTACCTGCAGTTGTCGTTCGACTTCACGGGCTGGTCTCAGAATCTTTACGAAATGGAGGTCTACCAGATCGAGAGCACCGATCCGACGATCTATGCGCAGTGCGGCGCAGACAATGTCCTGACGGGTACGCTGACGCACCATACGGTGGCCGGTGCCATCTCGGGTGTGAACGCGGCGTTCAACGTGCAGACCACCATCACGTCGCCTTCGGGCTTCTCGGTGGGTGTTGAGGTCGACAACTCGCTGGTCAGCACCTATAATGCCGCTCACGGCACTTCGTACGCCGCCATGGAGAGCCAGTATGTCAACCTGGCAAACGTACCCTGCCAGATCCCGGCCGGCGCCAACAAGTCGACCGATCAGGTGGTTGTAACGCTGCAGGGTGACCTTTCGTCGCTGACCAACGCCAACGGCTATGTCATTCCGCTGCGCCTGCAGGCCCCGTCGGGTGCCGTTGTCAGCGAGAGCCGCGGCGTAGTCTACGTGACCGTCGACGTCGAGACGAGCAGCGAACTCTTCCGCACGAACTTCTCCGCATCGAGCATCGAGGGGACGCCGGTAGCCGACCGTTCGGGCTGGAAGATCATCGCCTGCGATACGGAGGGTATCCACACCGGCACCTACGACCTGCTCTTCGATGGAGACGAGGCCTCCTACATCCGTACGTGGGGCGGTCCGGTCAGCTTCACGGTCGACATGGGCCGCGAGTACGACATGACGGGCATGTATTTTGTCTCGCGCTCGGATTACGGCGCCAAATACGCCCCGAACGAGGTGATGATCGAGTACAGCCTCGATGGCGTGGACTACCAGATGCTGGGCACGCCGTCGCAGAGTGCCGGCAGCATCTCCGTCTCCCTGCCCGATGCCTATATCGCCCTCTACGGCTCGCAGAAGGTCCGCTACCTGCGTATCAACGCCTCGTACGGCAGCAACATGGGTACCGGCGAGTTCAATATCTATGCGAAATAATCCAAAATGTTGATCTATCATGAAAACCAATAAACTGATGGCAATTCTTCTGGCAACCGCAGCACTGGCTGCGGGCTGCCAGGAGTCGCAGGAGTACACCGATGTCGTCTTCTTCACCGGCACGGAGAATTCTCCCCTGACGAACGTCTACATCGACGGTCCGTCAACCGTATCGGTGAGCATCACCTCGTCGACCAAGGTGACCGAGGACGTCGGCGTCTTCCTCGAGGTCAAGGCTTCGGAACTGGATACCTACAATGCCGAGCACGGCACTTCGTACCGGATTCTGCCCGAGGGCAGCTATAATCTTTCGGACACCGAAGCTCGCATTGCGGCCGGTTCGGCCGTGTCGGATCCCGTATCGGTCGAGATCCTGTCGATGGACGACCTCGAGTTCGGCGTCCTGTACTGCCTGCCGCTCCACATCACCGGCACGTCAACCGGCATGTCGGTGCTGGGGGCTTCGCAGACGACCTACATCGTCTTCAACCAGCTGATCAAGACACGCGGCGTCGATCTGGGCGGTTCGTGGAACATCGACATGGAGAAGACCATGAAGGGCAAAGCCGAACTGGACAACCTGTCGGCCTGCACGATGGAGATCCGCATGTATGCCAAGGGGTGGAGTTCGCTGAGCCACGGCATTTCGTCGCTCATCGGCGTCGAGGAGAACTTCATGCTCCGCATCGGTGATGTCAGCATCGGCGGCGTCGACGAGCCGCGCAGCATCCTCAATGTGGCCGGCCGCGGTTCGACGCTTGCAGCCCTGGACAACCCGCTGAGTCTGAACCGCTGGTATCACGTCGCCACGGTTGACGACGGTTCGAACCTGAAACTCTACATCGACGGTGTGGAGGTCGCTTCGGTTTCGTCGGCCGACCGTGACCCGGTGAACCTGGGCTACTACTACAACAGCGCCTTCTGTATCGGACGCTCGGCCAACGACTACCGCCGCTTCAACGGCATGGTCAGCGAGGCCCGTGTCTGGAGCCGTGCTCTGACTCCGATCGAGATGCTCAACAACCAGTGCTACGTCAATCCCGAGACGGCCGAGGGGCTGATCGGTTACTGGCGGCTGGACGAGGCCGAGGATCGTGTCTTCAAGGATATCTCCGGAAACGGCTATGACGGAGAGGCGACGAGCGACCCCGTCTGGACCGGGGAGATCCACTGTCCGGTTGTCGAATAATGAATCGATAGCATGATGTCTGGATGCGGGCGGTCGCTGCGTGCTGCGGCCGTCCGCATCCTCTTTGAAAAACGAATGAACAGAGTATGAAACGGTTTTTGGGGTGGATCCTGTCGGTCGGGATGTCGGGCATACCCGGTCTCTCGACGGCACAGTCGCATCCGCGGCTGCTGCGCTTCGACAATCCGACGCAGCAACTCGATACGGTGCGCGAAGTCGACGGGGCGATACGTCTGCGCTACGAGTTCACGAACATTGCGGACAAGCCGGTCGTACTGCTCGATGTCCATACGCAGTGCGGATGCCTGCAGCCGGTCTTCGACCGGAAAGCCGTGGCTCCCGGAGCGCGTGGCGTGATCGAAGCGGTGTTCGACCCCGCAAACCGACTGGGAGACTTCTCATTCGGGCTGACGGCAATCTCGACCAACGGCGACTACAAGAAATTCAACACCCTGATTGCCAAGGGGCATGTAATCAGCCGGATTCCCGAGCATGAGATTTTCCACCCCTATGTGCTCTCCGGGGTTTTCCGGGCCAACGTCGAGTCGGTCGGCATGCGGCGGTTCCGTTCCTGGGAGTGGTTCCGGACCCGCGAGATTCGGCTCTACAACACCACGGGCAGTACCCTGCATCCGGTTTACGACTCCGGAAGCGGCTATTTGCGGATGGAGGGGCCCGATGTGATTCAGCCTCACTCCGAGGCGGTGGTAACATTCGGTCTGATCACCTGTTTCATGGATCCGGGGCCCTTCGTGATCCGTTCGTCGGTTCGCACCGGCGATACGGTGACGGCAATCGAGGTCAAGGGGTTTGTCGACTGAAAAACAAACTGGACGACGATGAAAAAGATATTTCTCTGTCTGCTCTCCACACTCTGCTGCGGGGCCTGCGGCGGTCTCGAAACCGATACGGCGGATTATGCCGGCCAGGAGGATCCACGCATCGGCGGCTTTGACCGCACGACGGCCTACGAGGCGATGAAGCGCTCGATGGAGCGTGACGACCGCGTGCGGCAGATCCTCACGACGCTCTACCACGACCGCCCGGACGGCATCTGCGGCAACGAGGATGTCGGCCAGATGTCGGCGTGGTACGTGCTGTCGGCACTGGGCATGTATCAGGTCAAGCCGGCGGGCGGGCGCAGAAATAACGGGTAACACCATGAAACGGACGATATCGAATCTGATTTTTGCGGCGGCCGCGTTGCTCGCCGCGTGCGGCGACGACTGGCACGACGCTTCGCTGTCGCCCCAGCGGCGGGCCGAACTGCTGACGGCCCAAATGACGCTCGATGAGAAGATCGGGCAACTGCAGTCGCCCTACGGCTGGGAGATGTACGAACGCCGGGGCGACTCGGTGGTGCTGACCGACCGGTTCCGGCAGGCCGTCGAGGAGGAGCACATCGGCATGATGTGGGGTGCGTTCCGGGCCGATCCGTGGACGCGGAAGAACCTCGAGACGGGACTTACGCCGCGTCTGGCTGCCCGGCTGGCCAACCAAATGCAGCGCTACGCCATCGAGCACTCGCGGCTGGGCATTCCCCTGTTCCTGGCCGAAGAGGCACCCCACGGCCACATGGCCATCGGAGCGACGGTCTTTCCGACGGCTACGGGACAGGCTTCGACGTGGAACCCGGCACTGATCGAGCGCATGGGGGCGGTGATCGCCTCGGAGATCCGCCTGCAGGGTGCCCATATCGCCTACGGGCCGGTGCTGGACATCGTGCGTGACCCGCGCTGGTCGCGCGTCGAGGAGTCCTACGGCGAGGATCCCTTCCTGACCTCCCGCATGGGGGCAACCTTCGTGCGGGGACTGGGTTCGGCGGACCTCGCGCATCCGCGGCACGCCCTCTCAACGCTCAAGCACTTCATCGCCTACGGTGCCTCGGAGGCGGGGCAGAACGGCGGTCCGAACCTGTTGGGCGAACGCGAACTGCGCGAAACCTACCTGCCGCCGTTCCGGGCGGCAATCGAGGCCGGCGCCCGCTCGGTGATGACGGCCTACAACTCGGTGGACGGCATCCCGTGCACCTGCAACCGCCACACGCTGACCGACATTCTGCGCGGCGAATGGGGCTTCGACGGCTTCGTCATCTCGGATCTGGTGAGCATCGAGGGGCTTTGGGAGACACACGGTGTGGCGGAGGATGTAGCCGACGCCGCCCGTCAGGCCCTCGACGCGGGGGTCGATGTCGACCTGCGCGGGGCGGCCTTCTCCACGCTGAAGGAGTCGGTCGAGGCGGGGCTGGTTCCGGAAGAGGAGATTGACCGGGCGGTACGGCGCGTGCTGGCGCTGAAGTTCGAGATGGGGCTCTTCGAAAATCCCTATGTCGACGAAGATGCGGTTGCCGAGGTGGGTTCCGAAGCCCACTCGGAGGCGACGCTGGAGGTGGCCCGGCAGTCGGTTACGCTGCTCGAGAACCGCAACGGCACGTTGCCGCTCGACGCCGCAAAGCTGCGCCGCGTGGCGGTCGTCGGCCCCAATGCCGACCGCATCTACAACCAACTGGGCGACTATACGGCCCAGCAGTCGGCAGCCAATACGGTCCGCAACGGACTGGAGCAGGCCCTGGGGCGCGACCGCGTGGAGTATGTACGCGGCTGCGGCGTGCGCGACACGGATGCATCGGAGATTGCGGCGGCGGTGACAGCCGCGCGGCGTGCGGATGTCGTCGTGGCGGTGGTCGGCGGGTCGAGCGCCCGGGATTTCGAGACGGAGTTCCTCGCAACCGGAGCGGCCAAGGCCTCGAACCGCGCAGTGAGCGACATGGAGTGCGGCGAAGGCAACGACCGCGCCACGCTCGCGCTCATGGGCGCCCAGCAGCAGCTGCTCGAGGCGCTGAAGGCCACGGGACGACCGCTGGTGGTGGTCTACGTCGCCGGACGACCGCTCGACATGCGCTGGGCCTCGGAGCAGGCCGATGCGCTGCTCGCGGCGTGGTATCCCGGCCAGCGGGGCGGCGATGCCGTGGCCGACGTGCTGCTCGGACGGGTGAACCCGGCGGGGCGCCTGCCGCTGTCGATCCCCCGCGAGGTGGGACAGATTCCGATCTACTACAACAAGAAACGGCCCGCCAACCACGACTATACGGATGCCTCGGCCCGACCGCTCTATCCGTTCGGATACGGCCTGAGCTACTCCCGTTTCGAGTACGATTCGCTGCGCGTCGAGCCGACAGACGGAGGTTACGAGGTCTCATGCAGGGTCCGCAACGTCTCGCAGCGCGACGGCGACGAGGTTGTGCAGCTCTACGTTTCGGACCTTGTGGCATCGACCGTACGCCCCGTACGCCGGCTGTGCGGCTTCCAGCGGGTGACGATTCCGGCCGGCAGGTCGCAGACGGTGCGTTTCGACGTAAATGAGGAGTCCCTCTCGCTGATCGACCGGTTCGGGCAACGGGTAGTCGAACCCGGAGAGTTCGAGTTCGCAATCGGGCCCTCGTCGGAGAATTTGAAACTGAAACAGACCGCAAATTATTGATTTCCATATGAATATTATTCGACTTTCCATGCTGGGGCTCCTGATGTCCGGACTGGCCGCTTGTGCGGATTTCGGGCGGGAGGAGTCATTGCTGATCCCAACTCCGGCCAAGGTGATTCGGGGAGACGGCGTGCTCGACCTGTCGCACGGCGTGACGGTCCGTACGGCCGATACCCTCTTGCGCCCGGCGGGTGACCTCCTTTCAGAGTGTATGGAGCAGGAGGGGTTCCACATCACCGGGTCCGGAGCCGGGAGTGTGCCGATCACCCTCGGACTCGACCCGACCCTGCCGGCTGCGGGCTATCGGCTGCGGGTTCTACGCAACGGCGTCGAGCTCTGCGGAGGCTCCTACGAAGGGGTGATCTCGGCGACATCCACCCTCCGGCAGCTCCTCTGGAGCGCCGATGCACAGCGGCTGCACCGGGTGGAGATCGTCGATGAACCGCGCTTTGGCTGGCGCGGCGTGATGCTCGACGTGGCCCGTCACTTCTTTACGGTCGACGAGGTAAAGTCGCTCATCGACCGCATGGCCCTCTACAAGTTCAACCGACTGCATCTGCACCTGACCGACGATCAGGGTTGGCGGGTCGAGATCCGCCGCTATCCGCAGCTGACCGAACACGGGGCCTGGCGCGAGCCGGACCGCAACGATTCGCTCTGTCTGGCCCGGGCCCATACCGACCGGGACCGTCGTTTCCTGTTGCCTCAGGACCGCTTCAAAGAGGGACTCTACGGCGGATTCTACACCCGGGAGGAGCTCCGCGATCTGGTGGACTATGCCGCCCGGCGCGGCGTGGAGATCATTCCCGAGATCGATTTCCCGGGCCACTCGCTGGCAGCCCTGCGTGCCCGTCCCGAGCTCTCGTGCGACGGGCAGGGCGGTGCCTGGGGGAAGAACTTTTCGACACCGCTCTGTTTGGGAAACGACGCGACGCTCGAGTTCTGTCGCAACGTCCTGACCGAGATCCTCGAGATCTTTCCCTCGCCTTATGTCCACATCGGCGGCGACGAGGTCGAGCAGACGGCCTGGGAACACTGTCCGCGCTGCCGGCAGCGGGTTGCCGACCTCGGGTTGACGGGAATCGAGGAGCTGCAGTCGTGGTTTACCCGCGAACTCGAATGCTTCCTGCAGGAACACGGCCGCATACTGGTCGGTTGGGACGAGGTGGCACACGACGGACTCTCGCCGCAAAGCCGGGTGATGTGGTGGCGTAACTGGAATCCCGGGACACTCAACGATGCCTTGCAGCAGGGGCAGCATGTGATCATATCTTCGTCGGAGTTTTACTATTTCAGCGGCGCTCAGGACCGTAACTCCCTGGCCAAGGTCTATGGCTACGAACCGGTTCCGAACGGCATGCCCGGATACGACCGGCTGATCGACGGAGTACAGGGCCACCTCTGGAGCGAGGAGGCTCCTACGAAAGAGGCCGTCGGCGTGCGCCTTTTCCCGCGCCTCCTGGCGCTTGCCGAGACGGCCTGGTGCCGCCCCGACCGCAAGGATTTCGGGCGATTCGAACAACGCCTGCCCTATCACCTGAAAGAGCTGTCGCGCAGTGGATGGAGCTATCGGCTGCCCGATATCGGAGGCGTCTGTGATCGCAATGTCTTTGTCGGCCGCACCCTCGTCAGGCTCGGCGTGCCGGAGGGTGCAACGCTCTACTACACACTCGACGGATCAATCCCCGACACCGGCGCAATCCGTTATACCGCACCTTTCACCGTCGATAAGGACTGCAAGCTGCGGATGCGCTGCTACGATGTCCGCGGTGTCGAGGGCGATCTGGCAGATGCCCTCTTCGAGGGGATGAATTTCCTGTCGGCGGTGAATCCCGAGGGGACGTTGGTCGAAGGCCTGCTTGTCCGCTGGTTCGACTTCGGAGGCGATTGCTGTGCCGACATCGACAAAGCTCCGCTCAAGGAGGACTTCATCAGCCATGAAATCTCCATCCCGGAGAATGTGGTAGGAGATATCGGGCTGATTTTCGACGGGTATATCGAAATCCCCGACGACGGGATCTATTCGTTCTACACCTATTCGGACGATGGCAGCATGCTCCGGATCGGAGGCAGACTTGTCGTCGACAACGACGGTCTCCATTCGCGTTCCGAGCGCAGCGGACAAATCGCCCTCCAACGGGGACTCCACCCCATCGAACTCCGCTATTTCGATACCAACGGTGGTGTGCTCGAAGCCGGCATGATTGACCGGGAAGGGCGCCGCATCCCCTTTACGGCCGGGATGTTCAGACATTGACCGCCGGGGCGGCAAGGGGTTCGGACGAGAAGATGCAGGATGGCGGGTGTTAGCGTAACAGGGCACCCGGCATTCGCCGAAATCTTCCCCCGGGTGCTGCTGATCGAACGGCGTTACTACAAGCCCGACTCGCATCTTGACCCGTTGAAACTGCCCGGCTCGATGATTCTCGAGAACGAGACGCTTCCCGAAGCCGCCTATCGTGTGCTGGAGGAGACGACGGGTCTCAAGGACGTCTACCTGAAAGAGATTGAATCATTAGCCAAAAACTCAGATTTCGAGCAAATCTATAACCAAACGATTGGCGCGGTCCACCACCCCCGTATCCAGTGAGGCCAAATAGATGCGTGTGGCCGTTTCCGAGTCATGCCCCATGCCTTCGCTGATAACCGACAGCGGAATCTCCCGGCTCCGCGCAACATTGGCCCAGGTATGCCGGGCGCAATAGAGAGTCAGCGGAATCGGCAAATTGAGAAGATTGCCCAGCCGTTTCAGATTCCGGTTGATCAAATGTCCCCGGTTCTTGTATTGATTCCGTCCGTCCGGGAAACCGCTCCGGAAGACCGGCAGCAGATAATCCGGATGCCGCAAGGGATATTTGTCGACGATCGCCTGCATGCAGGGTTCCCAACGGATCCGCAGCAGCTGGCCGGTCTTCTGCCTGCGGCAGACCAGCACACCGTCCTGCAGGTTCGAACGCTTCAGATAGGCCATGTCCACGAAGGACATGCCCCGCAGGTAGAAGCTCAGCAGAAACAGATCCCGGGCATAATCCAGGTGGGAATCCGACCGCAGATCCAACATCCGCAGACGCCGCAAGGATTCCAGCGTAACGGCCCGTTTGACGGTCTTGTCGACCCCCGTATAGACATGCCGGAAGGGATAGCGCTGCGGAGTGAGGTTCTTCTCCACGGCCCGGTTGTAGACCGCCCGCAGAATCCGCATGTAGAAAGACGAGGTGTTCCGGCTCACTCCCGAACGCCGCAGATCGGCCTCATAGGCCTCGATCAGATCGCCGTCGATGGCTGCAAACGGAATATCCTGCTGATGGCGGAAACGGGCGAAACTCCGCAGCGCCTCCGTATAGGTTCCACTCGTGCGCATACGGTTCAGTTCCCGGAGTTGAAGGATCAGCCGCTGCACGTCGGCCAGGTACTCCCGTCGTTCGGAATCGGCGGCGGATTCGGTGCGGCAGCATCCCCTCCCGGCATCCCACTCGGACGGAAAAAGCCGGAATCCGGTTCGCATCCGCTCGATACGTCCGTCGTGAACAACCTGATAGAATAGATGCCCCATCCGGCCTGCTATGGTCGAGGCCCGGAATTTCACTTTTACTGTTGCCATAACATAATAATAGGTTTGAAAAACCCCGAAGATAAGACTTTCATCCCACTCCCGGCCCCTTCCGAGGATGCGGCCCTGCAGTCCCGGCATGCAACAACACCCCGGGCCGGGGCCGAAACCGCACGGATTTTGAGAATGCCCGCAAAAACAACGAGTTGTTTTGCGTTTTTTTTCGTACCTTTGCGGCAAAAATTTAACATACCCTTTTATGGCAATTACTGAAATTGTTCCCGGCATTCACTATGTCGGCGTCAACGACCGCACGACGACCCGTTTCGAGGGTCTCTGGTCGCTCCCGCAAGGGGTTTCCTACAACGCATATCTGGTCGTGGGCGAGAAGATCGCCCTGATCGACACCGTCGAGGAGGCATTCGGCAGCCGTCTCGAAGCCAACATCCGCGAAGTGATCGGCGACCGCCGGATCGACTACCTGGTCATCAACCACATGGAACCCGACCACTCGTCGTCGATCGCCACCCTGCGCCGCATCTACCCCGACCTGCAGCTCGTCGCCAATGCCAAGGCCCTGCAGATGGTCGAGGGATACTACGGCGTGAAGGGAAACGCCATCGAGGTCAAGGAGGGCTCGACGCTCGATCTGGGCGATGGCAAGAGCCTTTCGTTCCACATGATCCCGATGGTCCACTGGCCCGAGACGATGGTCACGTGGTGTGCCGAAGAGCAGACCCTCTTCTCGGGGGATGCCATGGGTACGTTCGGAGCCCTCGACGGCGGAATCACCGACTCGCAGGTCGACGCCGAGCGCTATTGGGACGAGATGCGCCGCTATTACGCCTGCATCGTCGGCAAATACGGAGCTCCGGTGCAGAAGGCCCTGCAGAAACTCGCGACGCTGCCCGTGCGGACGATCTGCCCGACCCACGGTCCCGTCTGGCAGCAGCACATCGACCGCGTGCTGGATCTCTACGACCGCATGAGCCGCTACGAGGGTGAGCCGGGCGTGGTGATCGCCTACGCCTCGATGTACGGCAACACCGAACAACTGGCCGAGCGCATCGCCCGGGAACTGGTGTCCGCAGGCGTCCGCAACATCCGCCTCTACAACCTCTCGTATGCCGATCCGTCGGTCGTGCTGCGTGACGTCTTCCGCTTCGACACGCTGCTCGTCGGCGGCCCGACCTACAACGGCGGACTCTTCCCGCCCGTGGGCGAACTGCTCGACAAACTGGCCGCACGTTGCATCCCGCAGCGCCGCTTCGGCTGGTTCGGGTCGTTCAACTGGGCCGGAGCCTCGGTACGTCTGCTGGGTGAATTCGCCCAGAAGATGAAGTGGGAGACGCTGTGCGACCCCATCGAGATGCGGCAGGGCTTCGGCGAGAAGATATTCGACGCCTGCCACGCACTGGCCTGCAACGTCGCCGAAAAACTCCGTAACAAGGCCTGAGGATGAGAATCGCCATCGTCGGAACGGGATACGTCGGACTGGTGTCGGGGGCCTGCTTTGCGGAGATGGGCCTCGACATCACCTGCGTGGACACCGACCGCGGAAAGATCGAAGCGCTTCGCAGCGGACAGATTCCGATCTACGAACCGGGGCTGGAGGAGCTGGTGCGCCGCAACACCGCAGCCGGACGGCTCCACTTCACGACCGATCTGGCGGAGTGTCTCGACCGCGTCGAGGTGGTCTTCTCGGCGGTCGGAACCCCGCCGGGAGCCGACGGCAGCGCCGATCTGAACCAGGTGATGAGCGTCGCACGCACCTTCGGACAGCACATCAACCGCTACACGCTGCTCGTCACGAAGAGCACCGTTCCCGTAGGCACGGCCGACCGCATCCGCACGATCATCCGCGAAGAGTTGGACCGACGCGGCTGCCAGGTGCCCTTCGACGTCGCCTCGAACCCCGAATTCCTGAAGGAGGGGGCCGCCATCAAGGATTTCATGTCGCCCGACCGTGTCGTGGTGGGGGTCGACAGCCAGCAGGCCCGCGACCTGATGGCCCGGCTCTACCGACCCTTCCTGATCAACAACTTCCGCGTGCTGTTCATGGACATCGCCTCGGCCGAGATGACCAAATACGCCGCCAACGCCATGCTGGCCACCCGTATCTCGTTCATGAACGAGATCGCCAACCTCTGTGACCGCGTGGGGGCCGATGTCGGGATGGTCCGCAAGGGGATCGGCTCCGACACCCGTATCGGCAACAAATTCCTCTATCCGGGATGCGGCTACGGCGGTTCGTGCTTCCCGAAGGATGTCAAGGCGCTGGCCGCCACGGCCCGCCAACACGGCTACACGATGCAGGTCATCGAAGCGGTCGAACGGGTCAACGAGGCACAGAAGAGCGTCGTCTTCGAGAAGCTGCACGCCGCGCTGGGCGATCTGCACGGACGTCGCGTGGCCATCTGGGGGGTCGCCTTCAAGCCCGAGACGGACGATATCCGCGAAGCCCCGGCCACGGAGGTCATCACGCGTCTGGTCGGCGCCGGTGCCGAGGTGCGGATCTGCGATCCGGTGGCCGTGACGGAGTTTCTCCGCCGGCGGAGCGATCTGGAGGTGCTCCCGGCCCGGACGATGTACGAAGCAGCCATGGGGGCCGATGCCGTGGCGCTGCTCACCGAGTGGAAGGAGTTCCGCATGCCCGACTGGGGCCGCCTGCGCGAGATGATGCGCGGCGATGTGGTGGTCGACGGACGCAACATCTACGACAGGGAGGAGGTCCGGGCCGCCGGATTCCGCTACTTCGGTATCGGCAAATAGCCCGACAGAGAGAGCTTCCCCCTGGAAGGAGGATTTCGGAGACGACGTGTTCCGGAATCCTCCTTCTTGTTCCGAAATGCGACAAAACCGGGCAACAAACGACTACTCGCACCGGGAAAAACCAGTGTACTTTTGCAACGAAAATTTGTACGGAATGAACAACAACAGCAAACTCTTTCTGCTCGTTCTGCTGGGTATGCTTACGGCGTTCGGCCCCTTTGTGACGGACATGTACCTGCCGACGCTCCCCGCCATGACGGGCTATTTCCACACCTCGTCGTCGCTCGTGCAGATGGGACTGACAACCAGCATGATCGGCCTGGCCGTCGGACAGCTGCTCTTCGGCCCGCTGAGCGACAAGTACGGACGTCGCCGCCCGCTGCTGGCAGCCATGTGGCTCTTCATTGCCGCCACGCTGCTCTGCCTGTTCGCCACCGACATCAGTCAGTTCATCGCCCTGCGTCTGCTGCAGGGCGTGGCCGGAGCCGGCGGCATCGTCATCTCACGCTCGGTAGCCACGGACCGCTTCGCCGGCCAGGATCTGGCCCGCATGCTGGCCCTGATCGGTGCCGTGAACGGCGTGGCCCCGGTCGTGGCCCCGATCGTCGGCGGTACGCTCAGCGACTCGATCGGCTGGCGGGGCATCTTCTGCATCCTGCTCGCGCTGGGTGTCGTCCTTCTTGCCGGCAGCTATCGCCTGCGCGAATCACTGCCGCTGGAGCGCCGCAGCCGGGTCGGCTGGGGCGATCTGCTGCACGGCTTCGCCACCGTCCTCCGCAACCGCCGCTACCGCGCCTACACGCTCCAGCTCGGATTCGCACAGGGTGTCCTCTTCGCCTACATCGCCTCGTCACCCTTCATCGTCCAGCAGCACTACGGCTTCTCGGCCTTCGAATTCAGTATCTGCTTCGCCATCAACGCCATCTCGATCGGTACGGCTGCTGCCCTCTCGGTGAAGTTCCGCTCGCCCGAACGCTGTACGCGCACGGGCTGCCGGGGCATGATCCTCTTCGCCGCAGCCGAAGCCATTGCGCTGGCATCGGGTTGCGGATTCTGGACCTACGAGATGCTGCTCTTTGCACTGCTCTTCGCCATGGGCCTCACCTTCACCTCCTCGACGGCACTGGCCATGGAGGCCGCCCGCGAACAGGCCGGAACAGGTTCGGCCCTGCTGGGAGCCGTCTGCTTCGCCTTCGGAGGTGTGGTCTCGCCGCTCGTCGGCATGGGCAACACGCTTCTCTCGACGGGTACGGTCTTCGTGGTCTGCGCCCTTTGCTCGTGGCTCTGCATCCGCTTCGGAGTGCGCCACTCGTCCCGCCCCGCCGTGGCCTGACACTCCGGAAGAGGGTGCGGAAAGCGGACCCGGTGCCCATCCGATACGGCCCTACACCCGTCCGATGCCGCCCGGCACCCGCCTCTGATACGGACCGACTCCCGCTCTTCCGCAGCCACCTCTCCATACAAAAAACCCTGCTGCCCAAAGACAGCAGGGTTTTTCATGAGCGTTTTTCCATCAGAAGGGAAGGAATCAGCCCCTTCCCGCCCGCGCGGAACTACAGGCGCACCTTGACGATGATCTTGCGCACCGTCCCCTCGCCCACCATCGGAGCGTGTCCATCCTCGGGGAAGAGCACCGTAAACTGGCCCGGACGAAGCGTATAGTAGGTCTGGGGCTCATCGTCGAAGAGCTGAATATCCTTCTCCTTGTTGAACTCCGACTGCGGTTTGCAGAGATCCTTGCGCTCGCTCCAGCCGAACGATTCGCACGTGCCGCTGACGAGCACCTGGATGTCGATATACTCGTTGTGCACCTCGAGTTTGGCATCCTTCTTCAGTTTGAGCAAGCGCTCCTGGACGTTGACGTAGATATCCCGGCCGTCGAGCTCGTGAATACCGGGCTCCACCTTCGTCCAGTCGGTCGAGGCGATCAGTTCGAAGGCCTTCTTCATGCGCGGATGTACGCCGTAGTAGAGTGCGCTGTTTTTCAAAGAATCCAGAATCATAGTTTTCTATTTTTAGGGTTATCTTGCAATTCAGGGTTATCGGGCTCGCTCAGTCCTCCTCCGATTTCTTCATCCGCACCAGCACCGGATGGTGGTCCGAATAATCTACGGGAATGGTTTCGTAGGTGATCGGTTCCAGACCGCCGCACAGCACATAGTCGATGCGCAGTGTGTTGTAGAAGCCGCGGAACGTATGCGAATAGCCCGATCCGCAACTGCGGAAGGCGTCGCGCAGTCCGCGGGCCATCTTGCGGTAGACATACGAAACGGGCGTATCGTTGAAATCGCCGCAGACCAGGATCCGCGTGCGGGTATCGTCGATCACGCGGGCGATGCTGTCGACCTGTGCGGCGCGCAGCACGCTGTTGTCACGCAGGCGGTCGACGATGCTGCGGATCTTAGTCTCGCGGGCCGTATCCGAGAGGAAGCGGTGCTCGGTGATGTAGCGGTTGTCCGAGGCATTGATGGCCGTCGAGCGGAGGTGGTTGTTGAAGACGCGCACCGTGTCCTCGCCCACCAGCAGGTCGACCCACACCGACGAGGCGGGAGTCAGCACCGTTCCCGAGCGCAGGATCCGGAACTTGCTCAGCACCGCCAGCGGAGCCTCGTAGGCCGAATCGGGGGCCGACGTACGCCCGAAGCCGGCACTTTCGTAACGTTCATCCAGCAGCGCAAACTTCTCCGAACGCGCCGCCAGCCGGGCATTGAACTCCTGCAGGCAGATCACGTCGGGATCCTGTTCGTCGATCAGCCGCAGGATGTCGCCAACGCTGCTGTGGCCGTTTTCGCCGTAGAAACTGCGGACGTTGTAGGTCATCACCTTGAAGGTTCCGCGGTCGAAATCCTCCGTCTGTTCGTAAGTGCGCCGGATCTCGGGGCGCCAGAAGAGCGAGACCTTGAACAGACCGATCACAACGATCAGAATCATCATGCCGGCCCTCAGCCAGCGCCAGCGGATGATCCAGTAGAACATCAGAATGACACCAGCCACATAGGTGATCGGTGCCGCGAGTCCCAGCACCGGAAAGAACCACACGCGGGCCGGATCAACATAGGGGACCAGATAGGTCAGCACCAGCACCACGGCCACCACGGCCGAGAGCAGCGTCATCGCGCCATCCAACAGCCAGACGATCCAGCTGCGGCGTCGTTTTGCGGCCGGCCGCTCGCCGTAACCGCTGTAGTACTCGGAGGCCATCTTTCAGAAACGGATCATACCGCGGCGTTTCCACCACTGGAGCATCAGATATCCCCACAACATGCCGCCGACATGGGCGAAGTGGGCCACGTTGCCTACGCCTCTCCACCCGAGGAAGAGCTCCAGGACGGCGTAGATGATGACGAACCATTTGGCCTTCATCGGGATGGGCGGGATGAGCAGCATGATCACGGCATTGGGATACATCACGCCGAAGGCCAGCAGCAGTCCCATCACGGCCCCCGACGCACCGACCAGAGCCATCGGCTGACCCATGGCCACGGTGATGGCGGCCTGAATCAGCGCCGCGCCCACGCCGCAGACCATGTAGTAGATCAGGAAGCGCCGCGAACCCAGATCATACTCCAGCGTACGTCCGAACATCCACAGTGCGAACATATTGAAAAAGACATGTTCGAAATTGGCGTGGAGGAACATGTAGGTAATGAACTGGTAGGTATGGAATTCATAGCCCAGCATCCGCGGGCCGATCTGAAGCGCTCCGTAATGGTTCAGGAAGCGGTAGGCTTCGGGGATGAGCGCCATCGCCAGGTAGATCAGAGCGTTGATGATAATCAGGTTCTTGACTACCGGTGGGGTCTGGAAATAACGGTTCATGAACGAATTCAAATTTTTGCAAATGTAACTTTTTTCCGCCGGATTATCCCAGTCGGGCCCGCAAATCTTCGGGGGTGATCTCGGCGATGAGGGTCTTGCCCGAGGGCGAGAAGCTGATGTTGCCCGTCTCGGACAGACGGTCGAGCAACGCCTGCGCCTCCTCGCGCGAGAGGTTGCGCACGATGCTCTTCGATCCCGAGAGAGCCATGGCTGCGGCGATCTTCTCGCGGCGCACGTCGGCCAGCGACACGGGTGTGGCGAAGGCCTGCAGCAGGTCGAACAGCAGCTGATCGACCGAATCGGCAGGCATGTCGGCCGGCGTACCCTTCACCTCGACGGTACCGCCGCCGCGAAAGTCGATGTCGAAACCCAGGGCGGCCAGATCGACGGCATTCTCCTCCATAAGGCGGTACTCCTCCTGCGAAAGGACGAGCCGTTCGGGGAAGAGCAGTTGCTCGCTGACGGCCGAACCGTGGCCCAGCATGCGCAGATACTCCTCATAGAGGATCCGTTCGCGGGCCCGGCGTACGTCAACCACGACGAAACGGCCGCCGACCAACGCGGCAATGAACCCGCCCGGCAGCGGCATCGCATCCGAGAACTGCACGCCTTCCGCCAACTCCAGCTGCTGCTGGCGGGGTTCCGCCGACGAGGGGATGAACTCCAGCGAACTCTCTCCGAGGGAGGCTGCATCCGCCCCATCGCCGACCGGGGCTCCCGAAGCCACGATCTCGAAATCCGCGGCCGCCAGTCCGTCCGGCGAGAGGAACTCGTCCGAGGGTTCCGGCTGAAAATCGCTCGACGATTCGAAATCGTCAAACTCGTCGGACTGGGCCGCAGTCAGCGCCCCGCCGCCCAGGAACGACGGAACACGTCCCGCACGCGGTGCGCCCACACCCCCCGATACCGGTTTGGACGGGGCATCCGCCCCGTCGTAGGGGACGTCGAAGCCCGTAAAGTCGACCGTCGGTTCGGGAGCCGACGGATCGATATACTCCTCGCGGAAGGGGTTGTAATCCAGATTCGACATGGCGGCCGGTTCGCTGTAGACGGCTCCCTTCTGCAGCACGGGGATCTCCATCGACCTCTCGCGGTCGAAATCCATCATCGGCACGGCGCCCGTCTTGGCCAGCGTCTCGCGCACGGCGGCGTTGACGATCTGCCAGACGGCATCCTCGTCGGCAAAGCGGATCTCGGTCTTCTGCGGATGGACATTCACGTCGATACGCGCGGGATCGATCGTCAGGAAGAGGAAATACGAGGGTTGGCAACTCTCCGGAATCAGCTTTTCATACCCCTTCAGGATGGCGCTTCCCAGATAGGTGCTCTTGAAGAAGCGGCCGTTGACGAAGAGATACTGCTCCGTATTGCGCTTCTTGGCCGCCGCAGGGCGTCCGATGAAGCCTTCGAGGCGGGCAATCGAGGTATCGGCCTCGACCTCCAGCAGATTCTGCTTGATGTGGCGTCCCACCACATCGACGATCCGCCCGGCCAGCGACGCCGGCTGCAGGTTGTAGACCGGAGCGTCGTTGGAGTAGAGTTCGAAGCTCACCTGCGGATAACAGAGCGCAATACGCTGGAATTCAGCGCGGATCTGCGACGCCGACGTGGTACTCTTGTCCAGGAAACGCCGCCGGGCCGGTACGTTGTAGAAGAGGTTGCGCACGTAGAACTGCGACCCCACGGGGCATATCACCGCCGTCTGCGAGACGAACTGTCCGCCGTTGATTTCGGTCTGCGTACCCATCTCGTCGCCCTCCTGCCGCGTGCGGAGTTCGACCTGCGACACGGCGGCAATCGAGGCCAGCGCCTCGCCGCGAAATCCGAACGTATGCAGTGCATAGATATCCTCGACCTCCTTGATTTTGCTCGTGGCATGACGGTCGAAGGCCATGCGCGCATCAATGGGCGACATACCGCAGCCGTCGTCGACGATCTGAATAAGCTCCTTGCCGCCGTCGCGGAAATTGACCTTCACGGTCCGGGCCCCCGCATCGAGCGAGTTCTCCATCATCTCCTTGACCACCGACGAAGGCCGGTTGACCACCTCGCCCGCCGCAATCTGGTTGGCGACCACTTCGGGCAACAGTCTGATTTTGTCTGCCATTTACTCTCTCACGGATTACACGATTACTCCTCCGCCTGCTTCTCCGCCGTCTCGGCGGCCGGAGCCTCCGGCTTCTGATAGTCGTTCGGGACGACGACAATCGGCGCATAGGGGTTGAACTCCCCCTCGGCCTGAGCCGCCGGTACGGGCCGCGCCACGGGCCGCTGCATCTGCAGCATCCAGTTGACCAGCCGCGGATAGAGCAGATAGATGAACAGCAGCATCAGGACCACCGCCCCGGCGATCTTGAAGATGCGCATCCGGCCCCGATCCTCGGTTCCGGCATGGCGAGCCGCACGCGCCTCACGCTGCGTACGGATATACTGTCCCGGGCGGTATTCGCGGCCGGCATCCTCGGCGCGTTCGCCGCGCAACTCGGCGCGACGCTGTTCACGGGCCTCCTTTTCGGGGTCGTAATAGCGCGGAATATAGTTGAACTTGTTCGCGTGTTTCTTGAAGGGGGTAAAGCCTAACATGGTCGTCCTCTTTTTCGGTAAAGATACGAATATCTTTGCAAATTATTGCATGTTTTTTCACAGATTCGGATCCCGGGCTCGCCGTGCAGGCGGATCCATAGGCACAGCAAACGGCCCGAATACCCGCACATCCGAGCCGGTCTCCCCGCGAGCAGCCCGGAGCTTCGCCCATACGGCCCCGAACCTTCGGCACCAAGCAGCCCGGCTCTCACACAGACGAGCCTCAAAAACAGCCGGGGAGGGGTCGCCGGCCCCGCATCCATAGTTCCTCCGTCATGAGAAAGCCCCTCCCGAGGGAGGGGTTTTCGTCCCGACGAGCATCCAAAGCGCCCTTCCGCCCGTCAACGGAAGAAGCTCTTCATGCGTTCGAATATGTTCTGATTCCTGGTCGATTCGGCGCGCTGGAACGAGGGCTGGGCTGCCAGCTGCTCGACCAGCCGTTTCTCTTCGGCCGATAGTTTCGAGGGGATGGTGATGTCCACGACAACCAGTTCGTCGCCGCGGCCGTAGCCGTTCACCTCGGGCAGGCCCTTGCCGGCCAACCGCAGCACCTTGCCGGCGTGCGTACCCGGAGCGATCTTGATCTTGGCTCGTCCGTCGACGGTCGGGACCTCGACCGTGCCGCCCAGCAGCGCCGTGGTCACCGTGATGTTCAGGTTGTGGATCAGATCGTTGCCGTCGCGGACCAGTTCCGGATTGGGCTCCTCCTCGATCACGACCTGCAGGTCGCCGTTCACGCCGCCCTGGCGCGCGGCATTGCCCTTGCCCGTCACCGTGAGGACCATTCCCTCGCCCACTCCGGCCGGGATCTTGATCTCGACGACCTCCTGACCGCGCAACGTGCCTTCGCCCTTGCACTTGTCGCAGGGCGAGGTGATCACCTTGCCCGTGCCGCCGCACGTCGGGCAGACACCCTGCGTCTGCATCCTTCCGAAGAAGGTGTTCTCCACGCGCGTGACGTAACCCGTACCGTTGCAGGCCGAGCAGGTCGAGTAGGAGTTGGCATCCCTGGCACCCGTACCGCCGCACTTGTCGCAGGCTATGGTCTTGTTGATCTTGAGCTTCTTGGTGACGCCCGAGGCGATCTCGGCCAGCGTCAGCTTGACCCGCACGCGGATATCCGAACCGCGGTTGACGCGCCGGCTGCCACCCGCCGACGACGAACGGAATCCGCCGCCGAAGTGGCCGCCGAAGATGTCGCCGAACTGCGAGAAGATATCCTCCATCGAGAAACCTCCGCCGCTGAATCCGCCGAAACCGCCGGCACCGCCGCCAGCCGCACCGTTCATTCCGGCATGGCCGAACTGATCGTAGCGGGCCCTCTTTTCGGGGTTCGACAGCACGTCATAGGCCTCGGCGGCCTCCTTGAACTTCTCTTCGGCCTCCTTGTCCCCGGGGTTCTTGTCCGGGTGATACTTGATGGCGGCCTTACGATAGGCCTTCTTTATCTCGTCGGCGTTGGCGTTCCGCGCCACACCGAGCACTTCATAGTAATCTCTTTTCTCTGCCATGGCATTATTCTCCTACGACAACTTTGGCAAAGCGAAGCACCTTGTCGCCCAGCAGGTAACCCGTCTGCACGACGTCGATGACCTTGCCCTTCATCTCCTCACCGGCCGCGAATTTGGCCACCGCCTCCGCGATGTCGGCATCGAACTCCTTATCCTTCAACTCCATCTCCGTAACGCCCCGTTGGCGCAGCGCCTCGGTGAACTTCTGCGAGATGAGCCGCACGCCCTGACGCAGCGCCTCCAGATCGTCGCTCTTCTCCATGGCCGCCATGGCGCGCTGCACGTCATCGCGCACCGGCAGCATGGCCAGCAGCACGTCGCGGCCGCCCGTCTGGACGAGCTCCATCTTCTCCTTGAGGGTCCGTTTGCGGTAGTTGTCGAATTCGGCCTGCAGCCGCAGGAACTTGTCCTTCCACTCGGCCACGGCAGCCTCGACGGCCCGGGCCGCTTCGTCGGAAGCCTCCTCGGCAGCGTCCAGTTCCGGATCGGAGTCCTTGGCCTTGGCATCGTCTGCCATTTTGGCACTCTCCGCAGCGGCCGCGTCTGCCATTTTGGCATCCGAAGCCTCGTCGTGCGAAGGATTTCCAGCGTCCGGAGCGACTTTCTTGTCGCTCTTAACGTCTTCATTATAAACCTTTTGTTCTTTCATATCTCGTATTTTTTTCAGTTTCCGGATAATCTTTCGCACAAATTGCATACCAACGCTAACCGATGATGAAGATAGCCGGGCGTTTGTTCAATTCGGGCAGCGGGCCGCGGCGCCACTCCCCGACCGTGCGGGTTATGACCGACTCCGAAGGGGCCGTCAGATCAACGGCTACCGTCAGCCGCGTCTCCTGAGCGAGCGTCTGCAACAGCTCGCCGAACAGCTTCGCGTTGCGGTACGGCGCTTCGATGAAGAGCTGCGACTGCCCCTCCGCATGGGCCCGGCGCTCGAAGAAGCGGATGGCACGGCTTCGTTCGGCCGGCTTGACGGGCAGATAGCCATTGAAGGCGAACGACTGCCCGTTCAACCCCGAGGCCATCACCGCGAGGAGGATCGACGAGGGGCCCACGAGCGGCACCACGCGGATGCCGCGCCGGTGGCACGCCTCGACCACCAGCGCCCCGGGATCGGCCACGCCCGGCACCCCGGCTTCGGAGATCACCCCGGCCGAGCGTCCGGCGGCGATCGGCGCCACCAGCTCCTCGACCTCACGGCCGGCCACCGTATGTTCGTTCAGTTCGCGGAACTCCAGCTCGTCGATCGGCCGTGCGATGCCGGCCCGCGAGAGGAAGCGCCGCGCCGTGCGCGTATTCTCGACAATGAAGTAGTCCAGCGCGTCCATCACCGCGCGGTTGGCCGCGGGCAGGACGTCCCACGGATCGGTCTGGTCCGAAATCGGACACGGAATCAGGTAGAGGGTTCCGGCAGTCATACGTTGCGTTGAAATGGGGGTTACTCCTTGAGGTAGATGCGTTTGACTCGGCCCGAAACCGAGGTCATGATTTCGTAGGGGATCGTATCCAGCACGCGGGCCATCGTCTCGAGATCGTTGCCTGCGGTGGCCGAGAAGACGACGGCCTCGTCGCCCTCCTCCACCCCGGGGATATCTGTGATGTCGATCATGCAGCTGTCCATGCAGACCCGCCCAACGATCGGAGCCGGCTGCCCGGCCACGAGCATCGACCAGCGTCCGCACCCCAGGTGACGATCCAGGCCGTCGGCATAACCGATCGGGACGGTGGCCGTAACCGTCGGACGCGTCAGCCGTCCGGCCCGCCCGTAACCGACCGTATCGCCCGCCTCAAGGTGTTTGATCTGCACGATGCGGGTCTTCAGCGTCGAGACGGGACGCAGCGCGGCGTTGTGCTGCCACCCGAAGCCGTAGAGCCCCAGTCCCAGGCGGCACATGTCGAACTGCGCCTCGGGGAAACGCTCGATGGCCGCCGAGTTGGCCGTATGGCGGATGACAGGATAGGGCAGCGCCTCGATCAACGCCGTGCTCATGCGGTCGAAGCGCTCGATCTGCGCCCGGGTGTAGGTATCCTCCTCGGGCATGTCGGCGCAATTGAGGTGCGAGAAGATCGTGGCCACCTTGACCTCCGACATTCCCTGCAGCCGTTCGCACAGCGCCGGGATCTCCTCCTCCATGAAGCCCAGCCGGTGCATCCCCGTGTCGAGCTTCAGGTGGATCGGATAGCGGAGCTCGCCGGCGTGCGTCACGGCATCGGCAAAGTCACGCAGCGAGTGAAAGCTGTAGATTTCGGGTTCGAGGCGGTTGGCGATCATCAGGTCGAAACTGTCGGCGTCGGCATTCAGCACCACGATCGGCATCGAGATGCCCCGCTCGCGCAGCAGCACCCCTTCGTCGGCAAAGGCCACGGCCAGGTAGTCGACCCCCTGGTGCTGCAACATCTGCGCCACCTCGAAGTCGCCCGTGCCGTACGATCCGGCCTTGACCATGGCCACGAGTTTCGTCCGGAAATCGAGTTTCGAGCGGAAATAGTTGAGATTATGGATCATGGCGTCGAGGTCGACCTCCAATACCGTCGTATGGCTCTTGAGCGAGAGCGCGTGGGCCAGCTTCTCGAAGCGGAAGTCGCGGGCCCCCTTGAGCAGCACGGCGCGGCCGGCCACTGCTTCGCGGCCGAGACGTGCGATGCACTCGTCGGTCGAGGCGTAGAAGAGCTTCGCGCAGTCGAAGAGCGAGGCATAGCGCTTCAGCCTGGGACCGATGCCGACCAGCGTGTCGATGCCCGCCCGCGAGACCATGCCGGCCACGCGACTGTAGAGCTCGTCGTCCGAAAGGCCGCTCTGCGCGATGTCCGACAGCACGAGAGTCGTCGGCCGCGTGAGGGCCACGCTGTGGAGGTAGTCCAGCGCCAGGGCCAGCGAATTGAGATCGAGGTTGTAGGCGTCGTTGATCAGCACCGAGTCGTTGATGCCGTCCTTCACCTCGAGGCGCATGGCCACCTCCGGGGCGCTGGAGAACGACGGTGCCGGAAAGCCCATCGCCGTGCAGAAGGCCTCGACGATCTGGGCGTTGCGGCGCGAAGCCTCGTTGCCGATCACCGCCTCGGGAACCTGCGGCGCCGAGGCCGCATCGTAGAGCCGGCGGTCGGCGAAATGCGTGGCAATGAGATGCCCCAGCGGTTCGTAGTAGCTGTGGTAGACGATGACCCGGGCGCGGTGGGCCAGCACCATCTTTTCGAGACACTTCTGTTCGAGATTGAGGAAATTCTCCTGGTGGGCGTCGCCGATCGAGGTGAAGACCACCACGTCGGGACGGATGATGCGCTCCAGGCGCTCCATCTCGCCGGGCTGCGAAATGCCCGCCTCGATCAGCGCCAGCTGCTCGTCGCCCTCGATCATCAGCACCGACAGCGGCACGCCCAGCTGCGAATTGTAGCTCTTCGGCGAGCGGTAGCACTTCATGCCCGCGGGCAGCTCCTCGGCGATCCACTCCTTGATAACCGTCTTGCCGTTCGAGCCGGTGATCCCGACGACCGTTCCCTTGAAATGGGCGCGGTGGTAGGCGGCCAGGCTCTGCAGCGCCGCGATGGCATTCTTGACCACCACGTACCCGGCCCCGGGCAGCTCCTCGACGGCGTGTTCGACCAGAAACGAGCGCACGCCGCGGCCATACATCTGAGCAATGAAATCGTGCGAGTCGTGATTGGCACCGCACATGGCGACGAAAATCGGGTTGCAACCCAGTTCGCACGAAAGCGAACGGCTGTCCGTGACGACCGACTGCACCTCGTGGTCTTCGCCCGAGAAGCGGCCGCCGACGACGGCAGCGATCTGCGAAAGTTTGTAATTCATAAAATACCGATTGTTAACGGCATCGGCCTTTCCGGTGCTGACAGCTCGCTTCGCCGGACGCTCCGTGACGGAGGGCTCACAGCCCCGGGTCGGTCCGGCGCCTGCGCAAGCGGGTCGGGGCTCGGCGTCCCGGCGTTGCAAAGGTAGCCAATTTTGTCGGAAATGCAAGGTTGCGCCTCTCCTTTCGACACAACGAAGCGGGCTGCGGAATTCGCTCCGCAGCCCGCCCGAAATCCGGTCCGGACCTCCTCTCAGCGTCGCGACCTGCGGGCCACAAAGAGGGCCAGGATGAACGACAGGGCCGAGGCGGCGATCCAGAAGACCGCGGCCGTGGAGAAGTCGTAGCGCGTCACGCCGTCGACAACCTCCTTGCCCGAGTCGATGAGCCAGCCGCTGATGATGTCCTGCAGACCGGCGCCGACGTAACTGGCCATGCCGACGATTCCGAGGGCGGCACCCGTGGCCTCGCGCGGCACGATGTCGATGGCCATCAGCCCTCCGAGGAAGCAGATCAGCACGCCGATGGCCATGCCGAAAAACACCATCGAGAGCAGATTGACGAACATTCCGTTGCCCGAGTAGAGGAACAGCGCCAGGGCCAGCGTGTTCAGCACGCCGAAGCCGAAGGCCAGCACATTCCGCCGCCCGTGGAAGAGACGGTCGGAGAGCCACCCCGAGAAGACCGTTCCGAGGATGCCCAGCAGGGCGTTGACCGAGATGACCTGCGTGGCCGTAGCCAGCGAATAGCCCTTGGCTTCCTGCAGGAACAGCACGCCCCAGCCGTTGATGGCGTAGCGGCTCACGTACATGAAGGCGCTCGAGAGGGCCAGCACCCAGACCAGCGGATTGCGGATTGCCGAACGCTGCAGTTCACTGGTCGAGGCGTGGTGATGGCTCTCTTCGGCCGTCTCCTCGCCGGTCAGCACGCCGATCGGGGGCAGCCCCTTCGATTCGGGCGTGTCGTGGAGCAGGCAGACGATGATCACCACGCCGATGACGCCGGCCAGGGACGATCCGACGAATCCCCACTGCCAGCCGCAGATCCCCACGACGGCCCCCACGAAGAGGAACGAGAGGAATTCTCCGAGGTTGTGGCTGGCCGAGAAGAAGCCGTAGAAGGTGCCGCGGATCGAGAGCGGATACCAGCGCGAGAGGGCAATGATGGCCGGAGGGGCCCCCATCGACTGGGCCCAGCCGTTCAGGCCCCACATCACGGCGAAGACCACGAAGAGGGTCATGTTGCCCACCAGGCCGCCGCCGTTGGCCAGGCCCAGCAGCCCGACCAGCAGATTGGCCACGGCCGAGACGCAGAGTCCGGCGGCCATGAAGCGTTTGATGTTGCTGTGGTCGGCCAGGAAGCCGTTGACGAACTTGCCGATGGCGTAGGCGAAGAGCAGCGCCGAACCGATCAGACCCAATTGCGAGGCATCGAGCGCCCCGCTCTCGAGGATCGGCTGCTTGACCACGTTCAGACTCGTGCGGCAGACGTAGTAGAGACTGTAACCCACCGTTCCGGCGATGAAACTCTGCAGCCGCAGCTTGCGGTAGAGCCGCATGCGGGCCTCGTCGTCGCCGGCAAAGGGCGCCGACGGCTCGCTTTTGCGGAAATAGGATAAAATGGACATGTTGTTTCAGGTAGTTTCGGTCAGTCGTGTTCGCAAGGTCCGGCAGAGAGGCGCCGGTCGGCACCCCTCCGTCAGACCGTCTGATTTACGGGCGGCGCCCCCTGGCGCTCAGATAGTCGATCAGCAGCTGCGGGCGATCGGTCTGGATGATTGAGGCCCCCATGTCGAGCAGCGCGCCGTAGACGGCATCCTCTTCGCCGCTGAAAGCCCGGTCATCGTCCAGCCCGCCGCAGAGCGACGGCCACAGCGAATTGACCCACAGACGCGACCCCCCGGCTACGATCCGGTGCATGCAGGAGTCCACCGCAGGGGTAAACTCGTCCCAGCAAACCTCGTAGGCCAGCGGCTGGACCGTCTGCCGACGATACGACTCGAAGAGTTCTCGGCCCCCGGGTTTGAGGATATCGATGATCGGCATGTACATCATGTTGTGCGGATACTCGGCGAACTTCGCGGCCACGACTTCGGCCGGGCGTTTGCCCTTGATCAGCAGCTGATCCGTCACCCCGAGCTCCTCGGCTATGGCCAGCGCCAGATCGTAGTATTCATACCCCTGGTCGATGTTGACCACGATGCGGTCCTTGCAGACGGCGAGCGCCTCACGCAGGGTCGGCATCCGCCACGAGGTCTTCACGTTGTGACCGGTCCGCAGCACACAGCGCTGAATGGAGTCGTAGGTGATGTCGCAGACCCGGCCCTTGCCGCTGGTCGTGCGGTTGATCGTGTGGTCGTGGCACAACACCAGCACGCTGTCCCGCGTAAGTTTGAGGTCCAGCTCCATGATATCGACCCCCATTTTGATCACCGACTCGATGGCCGGGATCGAATTCTCGGGCCAGTTGCGCCAATCGCCGCGATGCGAGGCCACCAGTACGTATTTCGAGGTCGGGTCGTGGAGTTCGGCCAGGATCCGGTCGACGTGGCTGCCCGCCGGCTCCGGCTGCGGGGCGCATGCGCCGAGCCACAGCAGGGCGCCCAATCCAAATAACAAACGTTTCATGTTGACAAAGATACTAAAAAAAGGCGGAAAAGTCCTCCTTTCGGAACGCTTTTCCGCCGATACATACTATTTCAGAACGGGATAGGTATCCGAAGCCACCCACTCGCGCAGGCTCACCACGGGTTTGGTCGGGAGCGTGCCGTCGGGCAACTGGTCATAGAGTTCGGCTCCGGTGTTGAGCGCCTCGACCAGCGACGCGCACTCCTTGCCGGACGAAGGCACCGTCACGGCCCCGGACTTCATCTCGTCGAGGCTCAGCAGCGCACCGACACTCTCGGCCCAGACCGAGCCGGCCATCTTCGAGTCGTTGCCCACGATCCAGTCGGCATTCTTCTGTCCCGACGGGCAGGCCTCGTTGCCGTAGACATTCCAGACGTTGCCCTTCTTGTTGTAGCCCACCGACGAGGCGTAGGAGTCGTTCTGCGTAACGTCGGCCAGTGTCGCATAGCAGTTGATGACGAAGCTGTCGTCGCTGACGATGCCGACGATACCGCCCAGGTTGTTGTTGTTCGAGGCGATGCGTTCGATCCAGCTGTAGCAGTTGATCACGTAGTTGCCCACGCCGTCCGAGCCCTTGGAGATCTGGCCGACGATACCGCCCAGATTCTCGCCCTTGACTCCGGAGTCCAGATTGACGGCCTCGATCGAACCGCCGCGATTGCCGCAGTTGACGATCACGCCCTGATTCTGGCCAGCGATGCCGCCCAGAACGGAGGCCACCCCCGTGCCGACAATCCGGCCCCGGAAGGTGACGCCGTCGATCACGCCGCGGTTCGTGCCGACCACGCCGCCGGCCGTCTTGAAGGCCGTCGAGAGCGAGAGATCCTCCACGTTGAGATCGTGGATCCGGCCGTCGTTGGCGCCGAACAGACCGAAGGAGGAGCCCGAAGCGGTCATCGTCACGTTGCGGATCGTGTGCCCGCGGCCGTCGAACTCACCCTGGAAATAGATCGTCGAGGCCGCATAGGAGATCGGGAGGAGACTCTGTCCCTTGAAGTCGATATCGGCCGTCAGGGCATAGAAGTGGGTCGTCTGATAGGTGGCGTCGGCCTCCGCGCCGTTGATCGACTCGGCCACGGCGTTCCAGTCGGCCGTGGAGTTGATCTGCCAGGGGTCGGACTCCGTACCGGCACCCTCGATCTGAGGAGGCTCCGGTGCATCGTAGTTGAAGTCGACCTGGATGCTCACCGGGCAGTGGTCCGAGGGATAGATGCCGCCGTAGATCGAGTTGTCGACCCGGTAGCTCTTCAGCGCAAGCGAACCGCGCGTGTAGATGTAGTCGATGCGGGCCGTCGAAACCGAGAGGTCGGTCGAGGTCTTGTGACCGTTGAAGGTCCCCACCGGACCGCTTATGAAGCGGGCGTCGACCGCCTGATAGGCGTCGTTCCAGCAGGTGCGGAAGGTTGCCGAGGCGGCATCGTCCGGCGTGGCGTTCATGTCGCCCACCAGCACCGAGGGCATGCCCGGTTTGTTGTACATCTGTTCACGCTCGACGATCAGCTTGGCGGCCTCCGAGCGGGCCATGTCGGCCAGCGGCAGGTGGGTCACCGTCAGCAGGAACTGCTTCCCGTAGCGTTTGTCGGTCACCACGGCGCAGCAGGCGACGCGGTGGTAGCCCAGCTCGTCCCAGCCGTAGCTCATCTCGTCGGGCGTCTCCGAGAGCCAGTAGTAGTGCTGGTCACTGAGCGTGAAGCGGTCCGGGTCGTAGGCGATGCCGAGAGCCTCACCGCTCTTGCCGTCCTGCGAATCGCGTCCGACGAACCACCACTCGTAGTTGCCGCCCTTGTCGGCCACCAACTTCGGCAGCTCGGACTGAATCGTGGCGTTGGCCTCCTGGAATCCGAAGATGTCCCAGTCGTTGTTGACGATCGACTGCGCCAGCACATCGCGGCGGTTCGTCCAAAGGTAGTCACCCGTACCCTTGTTCGAGATCCAGAGGTTGTAGGTTCCCAGCCGCACGGTCTGCTCCGTCACGTCGGGCTGGGCGGGCGTCGTATTCTCCTCGTAATAGTCGTGGTTGAGCACCGTGGGGAAATCCTCGGCGCAACCCGCCGTCAGGCAGAACGTCGCGCACAGAGGAAGAATCAGGTATTTTTTCATATCGGTTTGTTTTTCGGTTGTTACTTCTGGTAGTTGATGTGGCGGGCGTTACGGCCGTACTGCGACCAGGCCGAATCGGCTGCGGAGTTCACACCCGGCAGTGCCACGGCGTAGACCTTGAGCTTGCCGGCGGCGGTATCCTTGCCCAGCACATAGGCGTAGCCCCACTCGGCGATCGAAACCGAACCCTCGAAGCTGTCGGCAATCTGCTCATAGCAGACCACCTCACCCTCGGCCGAGAGAACCACGTAATGACCGCTGAGCGTGACGACATGCACCTGACCGAGGTTGTCGACGGCCGGGATACTGCGGCTCTGCGCATCGAGCGTATAGGACCAGCGCGTAGCGCCATTCGTCGTATTGAGGGCATAGACCACCGAAGGCGTCACGGCATCGGCCACGATGTAAAGGGTCTGACCGTCGGCGCTCAGCGAGGCTCCCGTCTGTTCGAAACCGCCGTCGAGAGCCGCGCTCCACTTGGGCGTCTTGGCCGAGGAGGCCGTCAGATTCGTACAGTCGAAAGCGGCCAGATTCCACGTGCCTCCGCTACCCTCCTTGATCTTGCCGGGCAGATAGACGCAGTTGTCGGCGCCGACACAGGGCTGACAGCGACCGGCCGAAAGCGTCTTGCTCGGAGCAAAGGTGTTGGAGGTCGGAACCGGCGACCAGACGAACTGATCATCGGGAACCATGATTCCGTAACCGTATTCGGACGTATTGGTAAAGACCACAACACCGTTCTTCAGGATGACGGTTCCCGATGTGGCGCCGCCGTTTGCAGGCGTTGCGTGGGCGGTATTCTGTCCCGAAGCCTTGTCGAAACCGCGGATGGCGCCGTTCGTACCACGGCTGCCGACCACCATCAGACTCGGAGTGATGCAGGGGGTCGAGTAGGCGATGCGGGCTCCCGAAGCATAGGCCGTCTGGTTCTTCCAGCGCACCGTACCCGTCGCGCCGTCGAAGGCGTAGACCGTCGGAACGGGATCCGTGCCGTAGGCGTGAGCCGCCCAGTAGAGCGTACCGTCGCTGTCCACCGAGGCATAGGCGATCTCCTGGGTCAGCGATACCTGGTCCTGCGCCGCGGCGTCATACTCCCAGGCCACGTCGCCGTTGGCATCGAGAGCCACGAGCTTGCCGTCGCCCGTCACGGCGTAGATGTAGCCCAGATCGCTCACCGTCACGACATTGGCCGTGCAGAGCGCCTCGGCCGAAGCCACCGCCGTACTCCACAGCAGGGTGAAGTCCGCAACGTCGCCCGAACGGACGTTGACCGACTTGGTGACGCTGCTTTCGCCGCCGCGGTCGTCGGTCACCGTCAGCGTCACGCGGAACATGCCCGCCGAGGTGAAGGTGTACGAGGGGCTTTCGGCCGTGGAGGTCGAACCGTCGGGAAGCGTCCACTTGCGGGAGACGATCTGGCCGTCCGAGTCGGTCGAACGGTCGGTGAAGGTCACCTCGTCGCCCACGTTGACCATCATCGGGGCATAGGCAAAGTCGGCCGTCGGCAGCACGTTGTCGGCCAGTACCTTGATGATCTTCTTCACCGTGGCGCGGTTGCCGTCGGCGCCCCAGGCCGTCAGGGTGACGGTATACTCGCCGGCCGTCTTGTAGACCACCGGATCGGGCTGGGCCTCTTCGCTCCAGTTGCCCTCGCCGGCGAATCCGAAGTGCCAGAAATAGTCGGTCACGGTGGTACCCTCGACCGTGGTGGTATTGGTAAAGGTCACCGGGGTGATTCCGGCCACGACCTCACCCTCGGGGAGGGTGAAATCGGTGTTGATGACCGAGTCATATACGGTATTCATGTCGTCGTTGCTCTCCGAGCAGGCACCCGGCGCCAGGAGCGACACGACGCTCAACAGGGAAATGATTCGTTTCATGATCTTGGTTTTGTCGTTTTAAGGTTTAGCGTTTGCCCCTGCCGCGCAGGTATTCGTCCATTTGGGCAGGATAGTCGCACTGGATCATCCGCACACCGGCCGTCACGAAGCTCTCCATGAGCGTCGTATTGCCGTTGTGGAAGTTTTCGCCGTCGGCGTCGAGCAGGTTCGTCACCGACAGCGCCCGGGCGTTGATCGCCGCAATCCACGACGGGGTGACATACCCGGTCGAGGTCTGCACCATCCAGGTGTTTTCGTAGGCGGTCATCAGCGTCAGCGCCGACTCCTTGTTGGCGTGCGGGGCGAGGATTC
Source organism: Alistipes megaguti (assembly GCF_944320325.1). Lineage (NCBI taxonomy): Bacteria > Pseudomonadati > Bacteroidota > Bacteroidia > Bacteroidales > Rikenellaceae > Alistipes > Alistipes megaguti. Next base: position 27,274 of record NZ_CALUHA010000013.1, on the reverse strand, counting down.
CGGGCACCTCCTGCTGCGAGAGCCAGTCGGCGCGGTCGGTATTGTCCGAGATGTAGAACTGCACGCGGTCGAGGCATCCGCAGCGACGCACCACGTCGTAGACCTTCTCGATGTTCACGTCGCTCTCCATGCACTTGTCGAGGTTGAACCACACCTTGCCGCGGAACTCCAGCAGGACCTCCTCCAGCGTGGGGATCTTCTCCCCGGAGACCTTTCCGTCGGAGGTTTTCAGACGGAACTGCCCGAGCTCCTCGAGCGTATAGTCGGCCACCATGCCCTTGCCCGAATAGTAGCTGTTGTAGTCGGTGAAGCGGCTCAGGTAGTTGTCGTGCAGACAGATGACCTCGCCGTCGCGGGTGATCTGGACGTCGGTTTCGATGAAGTCCACACACCCCGACTCGACACAGGCCCGGAAGGCGGCCATCGAGTTGGGCGGCAGGTTGTAGCCGTTCTGCGTGTTGCCGCGGTGGGCCATGATCCACATCTTCGAGCGGTCGAAGTTGCGGCACGCCCAGCTCAGCGACAGCCCCTCGACCTCGACCTCGTGCTGCAGCGACTCGCTGCGGCCGTCGCCGTAGGTGATCGAGGCCCGGACGGTGAAGTTCCCGTCGCGTTGGAAGGCGTGCGTGAGGATCTCCGAGGCCGAGGCGGTCGACTGCGGATCGCTGTCGTCGCCGAAGTCCCAGTCGACACGCTCGACACCGGCCAGGTGGTTGAGCGAGAAGCTCACCTCCTCCATGCGGGCCGGGAAGTCGTTGCTGACGACCATTCCAGCTTCGGTGTTATTCACCGTCAGCGACTTCGAGAGTTCGGTCATCGGACCCGAGAGATGGGTCACGGCCGCCTTCACGACATATTCTCCGGCCTTGGCATAGGCGTGTTCGACCGGTGTGGAGACTCCGCCCGAGGCGGTTTTCCCGTCGCCGAATATCCACAGCACGCTGCGGACATTCGCCACGTCGCCCCCGAGCGAGAAACTCACCGTCTGTTCGACAGCCGGCGCTTCGGGCGTCCAGCAGATCTCCAGCTCCGAGGTCTTTTCGGGCGCAGCGGCATCCTCATCCCCGCTTCCACACGCCGGGAGAATCAAACCCGCCATCCCGGCCACCAGCCACAGTCTCAGTTTCAGCAATTTCATTTTTCCGTGTTTTAGTCGACGTTGTAACCCGGATTCTGATAGAGCCCGTCGGGATTAAGCACCCGCTCGTTGTAGGGAATGGGCAGCAGCAGATCCTTGACTGAGAAGTTGGAATTGATGGCGTTGTAGTGCTCGATGAGCTCCTGGTTCGTGTACATGCGGCGCACGTCCTGCCAGCGCAGGCCCTCCTGCATGAACTCGAAGAGGCGTTCGTCGTAGATTCCCTGCCGCAGGTCGCTGCCCGACCAGTCGCCCAGACCGGCGCGCTTGCGCACCATGTTCAGATAGGTCTTGGCCTGCTCGGCCTGATCCTGCCAGTAATAGGCCTCGGCCAGCATCAGCGCCACGTCGGCATAACGCAGCACGATCCAGTTGTTGCCGCCGTAACCGTTGGCGCCGCACTCCAGATCGGCATACTTCATCGTGTGGTAATAGGTCACGCCGGCCACGGTCGTCGACCGCAGGTAGTTGCGACGCACGTCCTTCTCGTCGAACGAAGCGTAGACCTCCGGCGTGGTCATGTTGTGCATCTGACCGATCTTGTAGGAGGTGATGCCCGTGGTGCTGGGTCCGAACTGATAATTCCAGATCGAGCCCAGATCGGCGTTGCCCTGCACGAAGTTGACCTGGAAGAGGCTTTCGGGGCAGGATTTCTGCGTCGAGAGGTCCCAGAGCTGGTTGTAGGGGATGTCGGCCAGCTCGCTGAAGGGGCGCATGCCCCAGACCTGCCCCAGCTTGTCGATGGCCGTGGTGAGGAACTGCGACTTCTCGGAAGCCAGATCCTCGTCGCAGGCGCACTGCAGCGCCACCTTGCCATAGAGGGCCATTGCGGCGGCCTTGCTGGCACGACCGCATTCGGCAGCCGGCTGGAAATCGGTCAGCGGACTCTGCAACACATAGTCCAGATCGTCGAAGATGGCCTGGTAGACCTCGCGTTTGGGACGGCGGTAGTTGTTGGCCTCGACCTCGTCCTTGGTCTCCAGACGCTTGAGCACCAGGGGCACATCACCCCACTCGGTGACCAGATGGAAGTAGGTCAGCGCCCGGATGAAGCGGGCCTCGGCCTCGTACGTATTTCGGGCCTCGGGCGTCGAGTAGCTCACGTCGTCGAGGTGGGCCAGCAGTGTATTGGCGCGCGAGATGCTCTTGAAGAGCTGCGTGTAGCGGTTGTAGACATACTGGTTCTCCTCGGTGAGGGTGTAGTTGTAGAACTGGTAGGGAATACCGCTGCTCGCACCGCTGTCGGTCACCACGGTGACGTGTGCGCGCACGTCGGTGAAGTAGTAGTTGTACGGATAGTAATAGCTCTGCGTAAGCGACTGGTAGACACCGTTGAGCGAGGTCTGAATATCGGCTTCCGAAGTATAGAAGTTGCCGGCCGTGGTGGCATTGGGGTCGTATTCGTCGAGGAAGCTGCACGAGGCCAATGCGGCCGAAGCGGCCAACAGGGCAAATATCTGTTTGATTTTCATGGTCATCCTGGGATTAGAAGGTAAGATTCAGTCCGATCGAGTAGATGCGCGAAAGCGGGTAGCAGCCCCAGTCGAAGCCCGGCATCAGGTTGCTGGTCTTGTAGGAGACCTCGGGGTTGTAGCCGCGATAGGGCGTAATGGTGAAGAGGTTGTCGCCGCTGAAGTAGATGCGGGCCGACGAGATGCGCAGCTTGTTCATCCAGCGCGAAGGCAGCGTATAGCCGAGCGTGATGTTGGCGCAGCGCAGGAACGAGGCATCCTCGACGTAGTAGGACGAGAGCTTGAGCGACGTGTTGGGCGTCGAGATACGCGAAGCGATGGGGACGTTGTTGCGTCCGGGCTGCTCGTCCGAGATGTAGCGGTCGGCCACGATGGCGTACTGGTTGCCCGAACCCTCCATGTTGTAGAGGTAGTAGTCCTGGAAGTTGATCACCTCGCCGCCGTACGAGTAGACGAAGCTGGCGCTGAAGTCGAGTCCCTTCCACGAGAGGTTGGTCGAGAAGCCGCCCGTGAAGTCGGGATAGGCATCGCCGATGATGGTCTTGTCGTCGGTGGTGATCATGCCGTCGCCGTTGACATCCTCCCAGATGGCGTTGCCGTACGACAGGGCGTCGAGCGAATAGGAGGAGACGGCCGGGCCCTTGAGCTGGTAGCCCTCGGGGAACTTGTTGCCGTTCTGGAGATAGACCTCGCGGTCGAGCAGCGCATTGGCGTAATCGGCCTTCGACATGATGCCGATGGCGTTGTAGCCGTAGAACGAACCGATCGGATAACCCTCCTTGGTGATGTGCGAACCGACGGAGCGCTCCGTGGTGGAGATGATGTCGTCCAGACCGCCCATGCTGACCACCTTGTTGCGGTTGACCGAGATGTTGGTACTGACGTTCCACTTGACCTTGCCGGTCAGCAGACGGGCGTCGAGCTGCAGGTCGAAACCGCGGTTGCGGATCTTGGCCGAGGTGAGGTTGGTCTTCGTCGAGGTGGCACCCGAGATCGAGGAGATGGGATAGTCGTAGAGGATATCCGACGAGAAGGAGTTGTAGTAGTTACCGATGATGTTCAGGCGGCCGTCGAAGAATCCGAGGTCGAGACCGATGTTGGTCTGCGTGGTGGTCTCCCAGCCCAGGGCGGCATCGGCGAACGAACCTTCGTAGGTGGTCGACACGGGTGTTGAACCGAAGGCGTAGCTGCCCGTCGAGATCGAGGCGATGCTGGCGTAGTTGCCGATGTCGTTGTTACCGCTCTTACCCCAGCTGGCGCGCACGCGGATCGTGGCGATGTGGTCGAGGGCATCCTTCAGGAAGGGCTCGTTCGAGAGGGTCCATCCGGCCGATACCGAGGGGAAGTAGCCCCAGCGGCTGTCGACGCCGAAGCGCGACGAACCGTCGGCACGGAACGAGGCGGTGAAGGTGTAGCGGTCGTCGAAGGCGTAGTTCACACGCGCCAGGAACGACATCATCGACCAACCGGCCTTGCGCGTATCGTAGAGTTTGATGTCGGTGGCCTCGGCGCCGTGGGCCGTCACCTCGTGGATGCGGTCGTCGGCAAATCCCGTGGCCTCGACACCCAGGCGGTCGTAGGTCTTCTTCTGGAGCGTGTAGCCGGCCAGGGCATCGAAGTGGTGACGGCCGAGCTCCTTTTTGTAGCTGAGCATGAACTCGCCCAGGCGGTCGACGTCATAGGTCGAGGTGGTGCGGGCGATGTTGTAGGGCTTCAGGGCGTCGCTGTAGGCCACGGCCGAGTCGCGTCCGAGGCTCATCGGACGATAGTAGAAGTAGCGGTAGGTGTACCACTGCTGCCCGAGGCGTGCCGAGAGCTTCAGATCGGGGATGAACTCGTAGACCAGATTGACGTTCAGGTTGTGACGCGACATCTTCTCCTGAATGTCGAGTTCATGGGCGATGGCCAGCGGGTTTTCGGGGAAGTTGATGCCCCAGTCGTTCTTCATGGCGATCATGGCGCTGCGTGCGTAGTCACCCGACTCGTCGTAGACGGGAAGGTTGGGCAGGTACATCAGCGCACTCTGGATCACGCCGTCGTTGATCATGCGGCCCTCGGCCTGCACCACGCGGTTCCTGGCGTCGTACATCGAGTAGCTCAGGCTCACCGAGAAGCGTTTCGAGATCTGCGCATCGAGATTCAACCGGGCGTTGATGCGGTTATGGTTCGAGGGGGCGATGATACCGTCCTGATCCATGTAACCGACGCTGGCCATGTAGCGGATGGCCTTCGTGCCGCCCGTGACGGAGATGTTGTGGCGCATGATGCCGGCATTGGAGAAGAGGGCATCCTGCCAGTCGGTGTCGTACTGCGGCGTGACGGGCGTACGGGTCGTGAAGTCGTAGAACATCTCGGGGATGCCGACCTCGGCCAGCGAGAAGCCCTTACCGGCACGGACCGTATTGTCGTCATAGGGGCTCCACGAAACGCCGGCGGCCGTAGCGCGCAGCCGGTAGGAGTTGTTGCGGGCGTCGATCAGCAGATCGCGGAACTGCGTGGCGTTCAACAGATCGACCTTGTGATCGAGCTGCTGGATACCGTACGAGAAGTCGTAGCTGACGCGGGCAGCCTGCCCCTCCTTGCCGCGCTTGGTGGTGATGAGCACCACGCCCGAGGCACCGCGCGAACCGTAGATGGCGGCCGAAGCGGCATCCTTCAGGATATCGATCGATTCGATGTCGTTGGGGTTGATGAAGACATCCTCCGAGGCGGGATATCCGTCGATGACGTAGAGCGGGTCGCTGCTGGCCGACAGGGAGTTGACACCGCGCACGCGGATGGACACGCCGTCGCCCGGGGCGCCGCTGGTCTGGTGGACCTCGACGCCGGCGACCTTGCCGACGAGCGACTGTCCGACGGTGGGCGCCGTCACGGAGAGTTCACTGGCCTTGACGCTGGCGATCGAACCCGTGAAGTCACTCTTGCGCATGGGGGTGTAGCCCACGACGACCACTTCGGAGATCTGTTTGTTGTCCTCCTGGAGCGTGACGTCGATGACCGTACGCGAGCCGACCGTCTCCTCCTTCGTATCGAAACCGAGGAAGGCGAACGAAAGGGTCTGACCGGGGCGGGCCGAGATCGAATACTCGCCCGAGAGGCCGGTGACGGTACCCACGGAGGTCTCCTTGACGATGACACTGGCTCCGACGACCGGATCGCCCGCGACGGTGGTTACGCGTCCGGTGATAACGCCGCGCTGCGATTCCCGGTTTTCCGCAGCGGCTGCCGGGCGCGCCACCCGCGAAAGGAGCACGCGGTTACCCTCGATGCGGGCCTCGAGATGCTGAGGGCCGAGCACGCGGTTGACAATCGAGACGATCTCTTCGGATTCGGCCCTGACGCTGACGAGGGCCGTCAGATCGATGTCCGCATTGTTGTAGGCGAAGGTGTAGTTGCTGCGGGTTTCGATTGCGGAGAGAAACTCCTTGACCGTCACATTCCGCAGATTGATCGAGATGACGCGGGTCTGGGCCGCGGCCGTAAAGACCATACCCAGCGCCAGCATCAGCGACACGAGAAATTTCGGGACACGGGGCATACGCCCGAACGGATTGGGTCCTTCATGTTTCAGTGGATAAGTTTCAGCATCGGGACCGCGGCCCCGTCAAAAAGGAAGGGTTCAGTTGTCTGGTTTCATGGGTCAAAAGGCGTTCATTTACGGATGGAAATATGGTGCTTGTCAATTTGCAGACAGTGATAGTGAGTCAGATTTTCGATGATGCGGAGCGTCTCATCGAGGGTTTCGGGGCGCAGCGTGAACGAGATCCGCACCGACGGGTCGACATCCGATTCGATGCGGATACGGATATTGTACCAGTGTTCGAGGTTGACGGCAATCTCCCCGAGGGTCATGTTGTCGAAGACGATCGAATCGCCGGTCCAGCTGCAATAGTTGTCGGCCACGACGTTGCGGACGGTCATCAGTCCGGTCGAGGCATCGAACGTACAGTTCTGGTCGGGGACCAGCCGGATGCGCTCCTGCGAATAGAGGTGTTCGACCTCGACGCTACCCGACTGCAGGGTGACCTCTTCGATCCCGAAGTCGTCGATATGGCTGGCCATGAAGCGCGTACCGAGCACGCGGACCTGCAGTTCGTCCATCGTCACCTCGAAGGGTGCGAGCGTATCGCGCTTCACGTCGAAGAAGGCCTCGCCGTCGAGGCGGACTCTGCGGTGGCCGTTTTCGGCGAAATCGGCCCGGTAGGCCAGGCGTGAATCGGCATTGAGCCAGACGGTCGAACCGTCGGGCAGCGTAAAGCGTCCCTTGCTGTTTTCGGCCGTCACGAGCCACGTGGTAGAGTCGGCGGCCAGGTGCTTCACGACGAAGAACTCAACGCCCATCAGCAGCACGACCACAGCGGCGGCCACGGCGGCAGCCCGTCGCGAAAGGGTGATCAGCCGCGCCTTCGGAGCCACGTGCATTTCGCGATGCAGCCGCCCGAGTTTGCGCCGATAGCTCCGCTCGTCGACGGCAAAGACCTCGGCGGGGTCGAGCCGGTCCCACTCCTCGCGCAGAACCGACTCCTTCTCCCGGGCATGCTCCTTGTCCAGGATCCAGGAGCGGAAGTGCTCCTGCACCCGGTCGGGCATCGGATGGAAGAGATAGGTGTGGATAATTTTTCGAACCAGATTCATGTTTCCACGGCATTTACATCCATAAGACGGGCAACAAGGGGGCAACCCCAGTCGGAAAATCAATTTTTTTCAACACGATGCCCACTCCCCAAAATCATTCACCCCGGAATTCTGAAATCCGGGGCGAAAATAGCGTAAAAGCCAACAACAGGGATTCTGCGGACAAAATGTCACAGAAATATCATCTCGGCGGGCAAAGGCTCCGCGAGAGGCAATCAACAGAAAAAGGCGATGATTCCGATGATTTTTTTCAATTCGGAGAGAGCCGTATGAATATGGTATTCAACGGTTTTGGTCGATATGCCGAGTTCCCGGGCGATCTCCTGGTGGGAGCGTTTCTCGTAGCGGCTCATACGGAAGACGCGCTGCCGCTGTTCGGGCATCTGCTCGACGGCCATTTCGATGATCAGCAACAGATCCTCCGAAGCGATCCGGGCGGCGAGATCTTCCGAGACCAGCTCCCCGACCGAGGGATAACTGCGCTCGTAACGGATTCGAACATGCCTGTGCTCGAAGCGGTCGAAGACGGCATTGCGGGTCATGCGGAAGAGGTAGCTGCGCAGGGATTTCACATGGCTCATACCGGTGCGGTTCTCCCAGATTTTCAGAAAGATGTCATGGGCGACATCCTCGGCTTCCGAGCGATTTTTCAGCAAACAGAAAGCAAAGGCCTCCACATGCGGAGCATACCGCAGATAGAGTTCGTCGAAGGCTCCGCAGTCGTTCTCGTCGAGTCCCTGCAGGAGGCGTTCATCGGTCTGTTCTTTCCAGTTCATTTCGAGATTAGGGATCGCACCACTGGGGAGATCCGCCCGGTTGCAAAGACGAATTTACGCAAAAAAATCCAGAAAAGAAAACGCCCGCATGCTCCCGCCCGATCACAAAGCACCGCACCGGCCCCCTCGGCGGCAGGCCGCAACCCGCCTTAGGAGAGGTCGAACGTCACGATCGTGATGCCGGCTCCACCGCGGTCGGCATGTTCGTCGACGGCCGATACCACCTCGGGAACCGTCCTCAGATAGCGGCGGATCTCCTCCTTCAGGGCGCCGGTCCCCTTGCCGTGAAGGATCGTCACCGAGCCGACGCCCAGCATCAGCGCATCGTCAACCAGATTCTGCACCGCCTCCAGCGCCTCGGCGGCCCGCATGCCGCGTACATCGATATGATCCTTGAAGTTGAGCTTGCGGGCCGAGATATCGGCCGAATAGACCGTGCGGGCCGTTGTCGGGCGCGTCGCTTCGCGGTACTCGTTGTTCGAGACGACGCGGAGCGCCGACTTGTCGACCGTCGTGAGGATCTGCCCGAAGGCCACTTGGGCCCGTTTGCCCTTCAGCGACTGCACCACGCCGACCATCTCCTGCCCCGCCATGCGGACCTTCGACCCGACCTCCACCTCACGCGGCTTCTCGACCGCCTGTGCCGGCTTCTCGGGGCCCTTTTCGCCCTGACGCTCGCGCCGTTCGGCACGCCGCTGACGGCGCCGCTCGATGCGCTCCATCTCGCGGGCCACCTGCTCGTCGCGCTCCGACGTATCCTCCTTCTCGACCGTCTCGCGGAAGTCGTCCAGCTCGCGGCGCGCCAGACGCGTCAGCTCCTTCTCGGCCTGTGCCTCGCGGATCGTGCGGATCGTATTCTCGATCTGCCGGTTGGCATCCGCAATAAGGCGCTGCGCCTCCTCCCTGGCCCGGCGCAGGATCTCCTGCCGCTCGGCGCGGATCTTCGAGAGCTGCTCCGTGTAGGTCTGCTCCAGCTCCTCGACCTTGCGGTCCGTCAGACGGATGCGGTCGCGTTTCTGCTCCCAGTAGTGCTTGTCGCGGGCGATCTCGCGCAGCTGCTTCTCGATGTTGATGTGGTCTGAACCGGCCTTTTCGCTCGCCGCACGGATGATCTCCTCCGGAAGTCCGATCTTGCGGGCGATCTCCACGGCAAACGAGCTGCCCGGCTTGCCCATCTCCAGCCTGAACAACGGGCGAATGTTCTGCACGTCGAACATCATCGCACCGTTGGCAATCCCCTCGGTATTCGACGCATAGTATTTGATGTTGGCATAGTGGGTCGTGATGACGCCGTAGCACCCCCGGGCCAGCAGCCGTTCGAGAATCGCCTCGGCAATGGCCCCGCCGATGATCGGCTCGGTTCCCGACCCGAACTCGTCGATCAGCACCAGCGTACGGTCCGACGCCCCGGCCAGCATGTGCTTCATGTTCAGCAGGTGGGACGAATAGGTCGACAGGTCGTTGTCCATCGACTGCTCGTCGCCGATGTCGATGTAGATGCTCTCGAAGACAGGCAGTTCGGAGATCTCCGACGCCGGGACCGGGAATCCGCACTGGAACATGTACTGCACGATGCCGGTGGTCTTCAGACAGACGGACTTTCCGCCGGCATTCGGCCCCGAGATGACCAGAATATGCTTGCGGCGGTCCAGCTGCAGGTCGAGCGGCACGATCTCGCGGCCGGCGGCGCGCAGTGTCTGCTGCAGCAGCGGGTGGCGGGCATTCTTCAACACGAGTCGGTCGTCCATCGAGAGGATCGGCCGCACGCAGCGGTTCTCCGAGGCCCAGCGACCCTTGGCACGCAGCATGTCGATCTCGGCCAGATAGTCACCCGACGCGGCAATCAACGCGGCATCGGGACGGATTCCCTCGGTGAACTCCGTGAGGATGCGCACGATCTCGCGCCGCTCGGCGTATTCGAGTTCGCGCAGTTCGTTGTTGATCTCCACCACCTCGACGGGCTCGATGTAGAAGGTGCGTCCCGTGGCCGACTCGTCGTGGATGAAGCCCTGCAGCTTGCGCTTGTTCGAGGCCGAGACGGGGATCACGGCCCGTCCGTCGCGGATCGAGATCTGGGCGTCGCTCTCGACGATTCCGGCCCCCTTGGCGGCCGAAAGCACCGCCTGCAGCCGCTTGGCGGCGAGCCCCTCGTGCTGACGGATGGCGCTGCGGATCTCCTGCAGCGCGGGCGAGGCGTTGTCGCGCACGTTGCCGAACGGATCGACGATCGCCTCGATCTGCCGCACGATCTCGGGGAAGGCCTCGACTCCCCGCGTGCGGGCATGGAGCGTCGGATAACGCTCCGCACGATTGAGGATAAAGGAGACAATGCCGCCGATGGCGCGCAGGGCGTGACCGAGAGTGACCACCTCCCCCACGTCGAGGAACGCCCCCTCGACACGCAGTTTGGCCAGGATCTGCTCGACGTCGGGATACTCTCCGCCGGGGAATTCGTGTTCCATTTCGACGATCAGGCGCATCTCGTCGGCCAGAGCCAGACGGTGTTCGATCTCGCGCGGCGAGGTCGAGAAGCCCTCGGCGGCGATCCGCTCACGGGCGGCCTGCATCGTACAACGTTCGGCGACCTGTTCCCGAAGGCGGTCGAAACCTATTTTCTGTTCGAATGTGGCTGGATAGATCATGCGATGGATGAATCGAATAAAAACGGCCCCACGACTTGTCCGGGGCCGGAAACAGGGCTTTGTCCAGGTGATCGGCGACACACCGCGCCGCGCGGGACAACCTTTCCGCGCGATTCAAGAGCCGGGTGCTGCAGCATCTGCTCTCAGCGCAGGGCCTTCAACGAATCGCGCTCGGCACGTTCGGCCTGGCGGGCGGCCTGCCGTTCGGCCCGGGCCTTCATCTTCTCGGGATTGCGGCCGAAGAGCGAGAAGTGGACGTAGCGTCCGGGATACTGCTCCAGATCGGCCAGCAGCGACGCCAGATTGTCGCTGGCCTCGGTGAGCGATTCGTAGAGCGCCGGATCGTTCAGCAACCGGCCGACGGTTCCCTCTCCCTGGCGGATCTGCGCAACCAGCGCATCGACCTCCTCCACCGTTTCGGTGAGACGGCTTGCGAACTCCGCCTCGGCCAGCTCCGTGGTGATGCGGTTCAGGTTGTTCATCATGCTGTCGACCCGCGGGGCATTTTCGCCGAGCATTACGGAGAAGGCCAAGAGGTTTTCGACGGCCGAGGACAGATTCCGTTTCTGCGCATCGAGCACCTCGGCCAGATCACCCGACAGGGCATCGAGATGGGCCATCGTACCGTTGACGTGCCCGGCATTGGTTTCGAGCAGCTGGTTGATGTTGTTGAGCGTACGCGAAAGGTCGTCGGTAAGCCGCGAGACCTTCTGCTTGAAGAACTCCAGTTCCGAACCGGCCATATCCATCAGGTCGCGGCCGCGCACCGAACGCAGCGTATCGCCCTTTTCGAGATACTCGTCCGACGAACCGTAGACGATTTCGATGGCCTTGCCACCCATCAGGCCGTCGCTGTAGATTTTGGCCTCCGAATCGATCGGGATCCGGTACTGGCGTTTGATGGTGAACTGCAGCACGACATTCTGGCTGCGCTCGGGATTGAACGCAATGCCGGTCACGGTACCGATCTTGACCCCCTTCATCATGATGGGCGAAGCAGCCTGCAGACCGCTGATCTGATCGTACGAGGCGTAATAGACGGCGTTGCGGCCGAAGATGTCGAACCCTTTCAGAAAACGGATTCCGGCCCAGGCGGCCACGAACATCAACACGGCAAATATTCCGATCTTGACTTCTCTTTTCATCGCGAACTAGTTGTTTACAATTTGCGTACCCCGACAGCAGACCACGAAGGCTTCGGGGAAAATTTTGCGCACTTCGGCAGCCTTGCGCTGTGCGGCGGTACGGCTTTCGAACTCGCCGACACAATATTTATAGGGGAAACGCCCCTGTGAGGTATACTGCCGCACCTTGCCGCGATACGAGCGGAACTGCGCCGAATTGAGCGGGATGCTCTTGGCCGAAGCCAGCACCTGCACCGCATAGCGCAACGGCTGCTGCGCGGCAGACTCTTTCGCAACGGCCCCTTTTGCGGCGGACTCTTTTGTGGCGGAGGCGTTTTCGCCCGAAACCTTTCCTGCGACGGACGGCTGCGTGGAGTTCGCGGCCCCCTTGCCGGAGGCCTTGGCCGAATCGGCTGCCGGCTTCGGAGTCGGCTGCTGCGTGCCGGCGGATTGGGAGGTGCCGGCCGGCAGGGTCGTCTCCTTCACCGAGGCGCCCTCCTCGGCCCGACGCGTCTTCAGCACATAGGCCGAATACTCCTTCACGGCACGGTAGATCGACGAGGCAATTTCATTCTGCCCCTTGTCGGACTTCATGTAGGCCAGCTCCTGGGCATTGGTCATGAATCCGATCTCGGTCAGCGCACCGGGCATGTCCGTGGCGTAGAGCACGCGCAGCAGCTGACGCTTCACGCCGCGCGAATTGCGGCCGGCCTTGGCATAGCTCGTCTGAATGCAGCGGGCGATGGCCATGCTGTATTCGCCGTAGGTGAACTGCAGATTCTGAATATAGGCCCGCACGATGGCTGCCGTACGTTCGTCCGACATGTCGATCAGATCCTCGCGGTTGCTTTCGTAGAGGGCATTTTCGTTGTAGCGCTGCTCCTTGGGGGTTTCGCCCATGATGAGCGTCTCGACACCCCGGACCGAGGTAGCTTTCGGCGCAGCATTGGCATGGATCGAGATAAAGAGGTCGCCGCCGGCATTGTTGGCGATATCGGCCCGAGCCTGGAGATCCGAGGCCAGATCGGCGCCGAGGGCCTTGTCGGTCGTCCGCGTATAGACGACCTTCACCCCGGGCATCCCCTCCTCAATCAGCTTGCCGAGCTTGAGGGCCACCTTCAGCGTGAGGTCCTTTTCGTAGACACCGCCGTAGTGTGCCCCGGGGAATTTGCCGCCGTGCCCGGCGTCGATGACCACCACGCTGACTCCGTGCACAATATTCCCGGCGGCAACCGCGTTGATAGAGACGACGGCCGCCGCAAAGGCGAGGAGCAACAAAAGGCGCATGCGCATATTTAATGGTGCCAAGTGTGAGCTTTCTGTAAATTTTTACCTATCTTTGTCGGGCCGGAAACGCGGCCGAAAATGCGGCCGGAGAGGCTCCGGAGCCCGATCCGAGCGTTTTTGCCGACTTGTCGGCAAAGGTACGAAAATTTTTGGAATTTTGGATAAACTGAGGGTAAAATATATCGCATCGGCGGCCGTACTCGTGCTGTTCGCCCAGGTTGTGCTGGGTGGCATGACGCCCCGTACGATTTCCTTTTCACCCCTCGAAGAGGCGTCCGGCGACTCCGGGATTCCGGCCCTGGCCGAGGCGGCTCCCGCCCCCGACAGCGCCACATCCGGACAGGCGTCCTCCCGACCCGAGACACCACCGGCCGCCACAACGGCCGCGGGGGATTCCGACACCGTGGGGGCCACCCCCGCCACCCTCTCGCGCCGTGAACTGCGCCGTGAAGCCCGTGCCGCGCGCGAACGGGCCCGCCGCAACGCCGCTTTCAATGCCCTGAGCCAGCAGGAGCGCGATTCGCTCTTCTCGGCACAAGTCGACTCGCTCATCGCCCGCAAGGCCGATTCACTCGAGATGCACGCCGACTCGCTGGCCGTCGACACCATGCGCCGCGACACGGTCAGGAAGCCCCGGCCGGCCGGGGCGTTCCTCGACGACCCGATCTCGGGCAAGAATACCGACTCGCTGGTCTACGACGTACGCAACAAGCTGGTCTACATCTACAACCAGGGCGACGTCACCTACCAGAACAGCAACCTCAAGGCCGACTTCATGCGCATCGACATGAATTCGAAACTGGTCCACGCCTACGGAAAACCCGACTCGCTCGAAGGCCGGCCGATCATCACCAAGCCCGAATTCTCGGACGGTTCGGCCTCCTACCAGATGGACACGATCACCTACAACCTCGACTCGAAGAAGGCCAAGATCAAGGGGGTGGCTACGCAGCAGGGCGACGGCTGGCTCGTGGGCGGCAGCGTGAAGAAGATGCCCGACAATACGATCAACATCGAGAACGGCAAGTATACAACCTGCGACGAAACCGACCACCCGCACTTCTACCTGGCGATGACCAAGGCGAAGGTGATCCCCGGCAAGAAAGTCGTCACGGGCCCGGCCTACCTGGTGATGGAGGACGTTCCGATCTACTTCCTGGGCATCCCCGAAGGCTTCTTCCCGATCAGTTCGGGGCCGAAGTCGGGACTGCTGATGCCCACCTACGGCGAGGAGTATTCGAAGGGTTTCTTCCTGCGCGACCTGGGCTACTACTTCACGCTGGGCGACTATGCCGACCTGGCCGTGCGGGGCGGCATCTACACCCTCGGGTCGTGGGAGGCCTCGGCCGCCTCGCGCTACATCAAGCGCTACAAGTACAGCGGCAGCTTCAACATGGAGTTCTCGAACATCAAGACCGGCGAAAAGGGCGAACCCGACTACATCAAGCAGAACAACTTCCGCATCCAGTGGACCCACTCGCAGGATGCGAAGGCCAACCCCGGATCGACCTTCTCGGCCTCGGTGAACTTCGCCACGAGCGGCTACAGCAAGTACTCGGCCACGAACCTCAACGACATTCTGGCCACACAGACCAACTCGTCGATCTCCTACTCGAAGAGCTGGACGGGCACCCCCTTCTCGCTGTCGGCCAACATGGCCATTTCGCAGAACTCGCAGAACCAGTCGCTCTCGATCACCCTTCCGACAGTGGTCTTCAACGTCTCGCGCTTCTACCCCTTCAAGCGCAAGGAGAAGATGGGCAAGGACCGCTGGTACGAGAAGATCTCGATGCAGTATACGGGCAAGATGACCAACTCGGTGACCACCACCGAATCGGAAATCTTCTCCAAAAAGACGCTGGAGAACATGAAGAACGGCATCGAACACTCGATCCCGGTTTCGGCATCGTTCAACCTGTTCAACTACATCAACGTCACGCCGTCGGCCAACTACACCGAAAAGTGGTACTTCAAGAAGGTCGAATACGAGTGGAACCCGGTGACGAACCAGACCGACACGCTGCCGACGAACTACGGCTTCTACCGCCTGTACAACTATAACTTAAGCATCTCGTCGTCGACGACCATCTACGGCATGTACGACTTCACCAAGAAGCGCCGCGACCGCAAGATCCAGGCCATCCGCCATACCATCACGCCGACCTTCGGCTTCTCCTACGCCCCGGACTTCAGCGACCCGAAATACGGCTACTACCTCACGCGGCAGACCGACTCGACGGGCCGCTTCACGACCTATTCGCCCTACGCCGTCAATGCCTATGGCGTACCGTCGTCCGGGCGGTCGATGTCGATGACCTTTTCGCTGTCGCAGAACCTCGAGATGAAGGTATTGTCGAAGCGCGATACCTCGGGTGTGAAGAAGATCAAGCTCATCGACGAACTGCGCGCCAGCGGTTCGTACAACTTCCTGGCCGACTCGATGCGGCTGTCGACCATCTCGCTGTCGTTCCGCACGACGCTCTTCAAGAACTTCGGCATCAACCTCTCGGCCACACTCGACCCCTATCGCGTTTCGCCGCAGGGCGTGCGCTACGACAAACTCTTCTTCCCGGGGCGCATCACCTCGACGGGCTGGTCGTTCGGCTATACGTTCAAGTCGCGCGAGGACAAGAGCACCCCGGCCGTCAACGACATCACGTCGATCCCTCCGGAGTACCAGAACCCCTTCTACGACCCCTACGGGCAGATGGATCCCGTGCTGCGGCGACAATACATGGCACAGAGCTACTATGACTTCTCGTTGCCGTGGAACTTCGGCTTCAACTATGCGGTGAACTACTCCGTCTCGTACGTCAACAACGGTACGACGGGCTACCGCAAGAACGTCACCCAAACGCTGGGATTCAACGGTTCGGTGAACCTTACGCCGAAGACGGGTATCACCTTCCAGGGCGGTTACGACCTGAAGACCAACAAGCTGACTACTTCGTCGATCTCCATCACGCGCGACCTGCACTGCTGGCAGATGTCCTTCTCGTGGATTCCGTTCGGCTACCACAAGAGCTGGAGTTTCAACATCGGTGTAAAGGCGGCATCACTCTCCGACCTGAAGTACGACAAGTCGCAGTCGATGTACGACAACCTCTATTAGCGGAGGGGCGTGCGGGCATAACGACAAGAGGCCACAGCAACGAGGCGAACCGCAAGGGACGAACGACATGGGGCCGGTTACGATGGAGCCAACGGCGAAAGGACGAAAATCGGACGTAAGAGCAAGGCGGCAAGGCGGCAAGAGGCTTGCGACACCGCAGCACGCAACAAGCGCAAGCAACTCCGAAGCGACGTGCAACCTCGAAGTGATACAAAATCTCGGAACAACACAAAGCCCCGGAGCGGCACGTAACCCCGGACATTTACCATAAACATAAAAGGGAACGATCGAAAGCCGTTCCCTTTTTTCACGACTGCGGCGGCAATCCGTACTGCACCGTGACGCCCGTCCATACCGACGTCCATGCCGCACCGCACAATGTCCATTCACGCCGCCTGCCCGTGCCATCCGTCCGGGTCATCCATTCAAGCCGCTTGTCCACGCCATCCGGCCGGGGCATCCATCCACGCATCCGGCCGGGGCATCCATCCGTACCGCCTGTCCACGCCGTCCGGCCGGCCACACCGCCCCTGCGCCCTTTTGCGCCCCTTTATGCCCCCCTTGCGCCCCTTTGCACCCCCTGCGGGCAGTCAGATGCGATGCACCTCAGAGGGTTCGCGGTCGATGTAGTTGGGATAGAGGAATTCGGGCATTCCGAGTGCCAGAATGGCCGCAATGCAACGCCCTTCAATTCCCAGCATCCGGTTCAGACGCTTGTGACGGTCCTGCCGGATGGCCGTCAACACGAACCCCATGTAGATCTGACTCACCCCCAACGCCTCGGCCATGAGCGAAGCGTTCTGACAGGCCAGATTGGCATCCTCGGCCGCGAAACGGTTTTTCTCCGGCGCGTGGATGAAGATCAGCGCCGTGGCGCCGCGCAGAATACGGTCTCGCCCTTCGGCATAGTCGCGGCGCAGGCGGGTAAAGACCGGGACATAGCGATAGACGCCGGGCATCAGCGGCTTGAGCCAGGGCTTCACGAAGGGGCTCGACAACAGCTGTTCCAACCCCCGGAAGACCCCGAGCGTATACTCGGCCACCTGCCGCAGCCGCTCCGGATCGGTCACAATCGTGTAACCCAGCTCACGGGCATTGCTGGCCGTCGGAGCGCGGTCGGCGGCGGCGAGGATACGATCGAGATACTCCTGCGGCACCGGACGCCTCGACAGGGCGCGGTTCGAACGCCGCACGGCCATGAGCAACTCCACCTGCTCGGGCGAAGGGAGCTGCGTCCGGTCGGCCTTGTGCACCCGTTCGAGCGGGAAGGCTTCGTGGTCGATCGCCCCCGCGGGACAGGCCGCCACACAGTGGCCGCAGACGATGCACCCTTCGGGTTCGCGCACCACAATCCGCCCTTCGGGCTCCACCCGTCCGAAAATTTGCGACGGACAGACCCGCACGCAACGGCCGCAGCGGATGCAGCGGTCGCCGACCCCGATCCGCCACGGATCAGCGGTTGACCTCTTCGACGGCATGGGGATCGTGCTTATAACGGAAGACCAGCGCAAAGACTACGGCCACCACCAAGGCATATCCGGCAAAGACCAACCACGACTGCGACCAGCCGGCCACCTGAGCCGCTGCGCTCTGCTGCGAGTAGACCAACCGGTTGACGACGGCCTGTGCACCGAGCGTACCGATCGTGGCGCCGATGCCGTTGGTCATGATCATGAAGAGCCCCTGGGCGCTGGAGCGGATCGTCACATCGGTCTCCTTGTTGACGAAGAGCGAGCCCGAGATGTTGAAGAAGTCGAAGGCCACGCCGTAGACAATCATCGAGAGGATGAACATCCAGACTCCGCCGCCGGGATTACCGAGTCCGAACAGGCCGAAACGCAGCACCCAGGCCAGCATGGCCATCAGCATGACGTTCTTGATGCCGAAACGCTTCAGGAAGAAGGGGATGAGCAGGATGCAGAGGGTTTCGGAGACCTGCGAGAGCGAGATCAGCGCATTGGCGTGGTTGGCGCCGAAGGTCGAGGCATACTCGGGGATATCGCGGAACGAGGTGATGAAGGGGTTTGCAAAGCCGTTGGTGATCTGAAGCGAGATGCCGAGCAGCATCGAAAAGATGAAGAACAGGGCCATCCGTTTCTGCTTGAAGAGGGTGAAGGCTCTCAGACCGAGGGCTTCGACCAGTGATTTGCGGTCGCCGTCGCGGCTGATGGGGCAGGCGGGTAGCGTCAAGGCGTAGAATCCGAGGACGAGCCCCAGCACGGCACACTGCAGGAACTGCATGTAGGTGGTCTGGAATCCGGCGGCATCACAGAGGAGCATCGAGCAGATGAAGCCGACGGTCCCCCAGACGCGGATCGGCGGGAAGGCCTTGACCGTATCGAGACCGGCGCCTTCGAGGACGCAGTATGCCACGGAGTTCGAGAGGGCGATCGTCGGCATGTAGAAGGCCACGCTGAGCGCATAGAGCGTAAAGAGCAGACCGAACTGTACGCCGTTCCCCGAGGTCATGGCATAACCGCCGGCGGCGGCCATGAACAGGGCGGCCAACAGATGGCAGAAGCCGAGCAGGCGCTGAGCCGGGATCCAGCGGTCGGCGACGATGCCGATGACGGCGGGCATGAAGAGCGAGACGATACCCTGCATGGCATAGAAGATACCGATATGCGTCGCCAGACCGACTCCGACCAGATACGATCCCATGGAGGTCAGATAGGCACCCCAGATGGCGTACTGGAGGAAGTTCATGATGACGAGGCGCAGTTTGATTCCCATAACGTAACGATTTACAGAATATTTCAAGATTCATTAGGTCTATCTCCGAGGAGATTGAAACAAAAATAGTAATTTTTTTTGGGATTTTTCTTTGCAATTGAAAAATAAAGTTCTACTTTTGCATCGTCAAACCAATCGAACAGAGGCTTGACGAGGACATTGAGCTATGGTGTAATGGTAACACAACAGATTCTGGTCCTGTTATTCTTGGTTCGAATCCAGGTAGCTCAACAAAGACCGCTCCGATCTCCGGGGCGGTTTTTTTGTTGGTGGGGTTTCTGAAAGGTTTCCACAGAGGAACACCAACCCCCGAGCACACACAGCCGATCCGAGAATCCGGGCCCTCATACCGGCCACTACCCTCACCCTCTCAAAAAAACTCCGCACCTGTTCAAAAAAAAAGCGGTCTCCGTCATTGGGCGGAGGCCGCTTTTCGCAGGGCCGGTTTCGGGGAGCGCGGCCTCTCACTCCGAGACCGCAGCACCGAAACCGCAGCGCCATTATTTTCCGAGTCCCATGCGCTCGATCAGCGCCCGGCTGTCGGGCTTGTGGCCCCGGAAGCGCACGTAGAGATCCATGGGATGCTCCGTACCGCCCTTCTCGAGGATGTTCTTGCGGAACGACTCAGCCACCTCCTCATTGAAGATTCCCTTCTCCTTGAAGAGCGAGAAGGCGTCGGCATCGAGCACCTCGGCCCACTTGTAGCCGTAATAGCCGGCGGCATAACCGCCCGAGAAGATGTGGCCGAACGACGGCGACGTGGCCGTACCCTCCACCACGGGCAGCACCTGCGTGGGGGCCATCGCCCGGACTTCGAACTGCTCGACATCTTCCCCGAAGGGTTCGGTCAGCGTATGCCAGGCCATGTCGGTGAAGCCGAACGACAGCTGGCGCACGTGGAGATAGGCAGCCAGATAGTTCTGCGCGGCAACAATGCGGTCGACGATCTCCGCAGGGATCTTCTCGCCGGTCTGGTAGTGGACGGCCCACAGATCGAGATACTCCTTCTCGGTGGCCCAGTTCTCCATGATCTGCGACGGGAGTTCGACGAAGTCGCGATAGACGTTCGTGCCGGTCAGCGACTCGTAGTGTCCCTTGCCGAGCATGCCGTGCAGCGAGTGGCCGAATTCATGCAGGAAGGTGTTGAATTCGTCGAAGGTGAGCAGCGAAGGGGTCGTTGCGGTCGGTTTGGTGAAGTTCATCACCAGCGAGACCAGCGGACGGGTCTCCTTGCCGTTGACGATCTTCGCACCGCGGAATTCGGTCATCCACGCCCCGGCGGTCTTCGAGGCGCGCGGGAAGAAGTCGAGGTAGAGCACCGCCAGGAAACGGCCGTCGCGGTCCGTGACGTCGTAGGCCGTCACGTCGGGATGGTAGACGTCGATCTTCGTATTGGGCGTGAAGTTCAGTCCGTAGAGCTTGTTGGCCAGCAGGAAGACCCCCTTCTTGACATGTTCGAGTTCGAAATAGGGCTTCACCAGCTCGTCGTTGAGCGCATACTTTTCATCCTTGTACATGGTGCTGTAATAGGGCCAGTCCCACGGCATGAGCTCTCCTTTGAGCCCCTTCGAGGCGGCGTATTCGCTCACCGTGCGGTAGTCGGCATCGGCCCACGACTTGGTCTGCACGAGCAGGTCGTTCAGGAACGACTCGACCGTCTTCGTGTCACCGGCCATGCGCTCCTCCAGCACGTAGTCGGCATAGCACTTGTAGCCCAGCAGATTGGCGATCTTCAGCCTCGTATTGACGATCCGGCGGATCAACTCCGTGTTGTCGAACTTGCCGCCCAGACACTCCGAGGACCGCGCGCGCCAGAGTTTCTCCTTCAGTTCGCGGTTCGTGGAGTAGGTCATGAAGGGGAGGTAGCTCGGATACTGCAGCGTGACGGTCCACCCCTTCTCGCCGCGCGAGGCGGCCTCGGCGGCCATCCCCTCCCGCACGAATCCGGGCAGTTCGGCCACCACTTTCGGATCGGTGATATGGAGCGTGAAGGCGTTGGTGGCGGCCAGCGAATTCTGGCCGAACTTGAGCGTCAGGGCCGAGAGTTCGGTCGTATACTGGCGGTAGAGCTTCTTCTTCTCGGGCGAGAGGGCGGCGCCGTTGCGGGCGAAGTGCTTGTAGGTCTTTTCGAGCAGCATGCGCTCCTCCTGCGAGAGGCGTCCGGGGTGTTCGTAGACGGCCTTCACGCGTTCGAAGAGCTTCTCGTTGAGCGAGATGTCGTTCTCCAGTTCGGTCAGTTTGGGCTGCACGCGCAGCGAGATCTCCTGCAGCTGGTCCGAGGTCTCGGCGCCGAGCATGTTGAAGAAGATCCCCTCGATGCGCGAGAGCAGCGAGCCGCTCTGTTCGAGGGCGACGATCGTATTGACGAACGACGGTTTTTTGGGATTGTCGACGATGGCCGCCACCTCGGCCCGCGAGCAGGCGATGGCGGCATCGAAGGCCGGTTCATAGTGTTTGAGTTCGATTTTCGAGAAGGGCGGCGTGGCGTAGGGGGTCTCCCACGGGGCCAGCAGCGGATTCGAAAGATCGAGTTCGGGCAGCTGTGCCTTGGGAACCGAGTTGTCGGCGCAGCCTGCCGCCAGTGCGGAAATGGCCATAATCAAAATTGCTTTTTTCATATTCGGGTCTTGGGTTTTCGTTTTCGAGGGGAGGGGGTTAGCGCTGTGAAGCCGGCGTTGCGGCGGGGTTCTTCCCCGCAACCGGGTTCACGGAGAGCGAATCGGCCGGCACGGGGTCGCTCCACAGACCGCGGCTGCGCAGCATCGGGCGCTTGTCGGGGTCCTTGCCGCGGAAGTCGCGGTAGAGGGTCATGCCGTCGGCCGAGCCGCCACGGGCGAGCACCTTGCGGCGCAGCGAATCGGCGATCTGCCGGTTGTAAAGGTCGCCGCTCTCGCGGAAAGCCTCGAAGACATCCTTGTCCAGCACCGCGGCCCACGTATAGAAGTAGTATCCGGCCGCATAGCCGCCGTCGAAGATGTGCGAGAAGTAGGGATAGTGGTAGCGGGGTTCGATCTGCGGGATCAGTCCGCGGCGTTCGGTCAGCGCCCGGCGCTCGAAGGCCATCGGGTCGAACTCCTCGTATTCGCCAATCGAGTGGATGTCCATGTCGGAGAGCGATGCGGCGATGAGCTCCGTGGTCATGAATCCCTGGTTGAAGAGGCGGCTGCGGCGCAGTTTTTCGATCAGATAGTCGGGAATAACCTCGTTCGAGCGGTAGTGCACGGCATACTGTTTGAGCACGTCGGGTTCGAAGGCCCAGTTCTCCATCAGCTGCGAGGGCATCTCGACGAAGTCACCCTCGACCTCCGAGAGGCCGCGGTAGCGGACATTGTGGAAGAGGAAGTGCAGGGCATGGCCGAATTCGTGGAAGAGCGTCTCGGTCTCGTCGAGGGTCAGCAGCGCGGGGGTGTTCGAGGTCGGGCGGGTGAAGTTGCAGACGATCGAGACGACGGGAGCCACACGGTGCCCCTCCTCGTCGAAGGTCTGTTCGACGTAGTTGCCGCACCAGGCGCCCTGGCTCTTTCCGTCGCGGGGGAAGAAGTCGAAGTAGAGGATGCCGAGGTGCGACTCGTCGGCATCGAGCACCTCGTAGGCCACGGCCTCGGGATGGTACAGCGGCACGACTACCGGACGGAACGTAATGCCGTAGAGGCGGTTGGCGAGGAAGAAGATCCCCATCTGGACATTTTCGAGCAAGAAGTAGGGACGCAGCATCTCCTCGTCGAGGGCGTATTTCTGCTTGCGGAGCTTCTCGGCGTAATACCACCAGTCCCACGAGGCGAATTCACCCTCGGGGACATCCTTGCGGAAGAGCTCCTCCATCTCGGCGAGTTCGCCCTTGGCGCGTTCGAGGGCCGGTTCCCACACCTCGTCGAGCAGTGCATAGACGGCGTCGGTGGTACGGGCCATCTCGTCGTCGACCACATACGCGGCATACGACGGGTAGCCCAGCAGGTGTGCCTTCTCCGTGCGCAGACGGATGAAGTCGTTGATCAGCTGTTTGTTGTCGTATTCGTCGCCGTTGTTGCAGCGGTTCAGATAGGCCTTGTAAAGCTCCTCGCGGCGGTCACGGCGGGAGGAGTAGGTCAGGAAGGGAATCAGGCTCGACTTCTGCAGCGTGAAGGCATACCGATCCTTCTTGCCCAGTTTGGCGGCCGTCTCGCGGGCCAGATCACGCACGTTTGCGGGCAGGCCGTCCAGCTCATCCGACGAAAGCATCATCACGAAGTTGTTGTTCTCCGCACGGATGTTGTTGCCGAAGTGCACGGCGGCCAGCGACAGCGCCTCGTTGATCTCCTTCAGACGGGCCTTCCGTTCGGCATCGAGCAGCGCCCCGGCACGCACGAAGCTGCGGTATGTCTTCTCCACCAGCCGCAGTTGCTCGGCATCGAGATCCATCGCCGCGCGGCGGTCGTAGACCGCCTTGACGCGTTCGAAGAGCTTCCCGTTGAGCCGGATACGGTCGGCATGAGCCGCCAGCAGAGGCGCCGCCTCCACCTGGAGCTTCTCCAGTTCGGGGGAGTTCTCCGCGGCGCAGAGCATCTCGAAGATCAGCTCCACCTGGGAGAGCATCTTCCCGGAGTTGTCGTAGGCAAGAATCGTGTTTTCGAACGAGGGGTCGTCGTTGTTCGAGGTGATGGCGTCGATTTCGGCGTCATGGAGCGACATGCCGCGCTCCAGGGCAGGCAGGAAGTGTTCGGGGGCGATCCGGTCGAAGGGGGGCACGCCGTAGGGGGTCTCCCACTCGGAGAAGAAGGGATTCTCGCCCACCTGCTTCTCGGATTTGCAACAAACGAGTGTCATGGTCAGAAAAAGCGTCAATAAACCGATGATACGTTTCATGGATCGTGTTATTTTGTGTACATTTGCGGGCCGCAAGTCCGGCACGGCAGACAAAAGCCGCCGTCCGGGCCCGCGCAAGACAAAAGTACAATAAAAAATCCGTAAAACAAATACGCGAAGGCCATGCAACTCTTCTATGCTCCGGATCTCGAACCGCCCGTCCACACGCTCGACGAGGAGGAGTCGCGCCACTGCATCCGGGTGCTGCGGCTGGGGCGCGGCGATTGGATCCACCTCACCGACGGCCGCGGGAATCTCTATCGGGCCGAGATCATCGAGGCCGACCCGCGCCGCTGCACGGTACGCGTCGTCGAGACGCAGTCCGAATTCGAACGGATGCCCTACCGGCTGGTGATGGCCGTGGCGCCGACGAAGAACCCCGACCGCTTCGAATGGTTTCTGGAGAAGGCCACCGAGGTGGGCGTCACGCGGATCATCCCGCTCGAGACGGCCCACAGCGAGCGGCGGAGCTTCAAGCCGCAACGGGGCGAAAAGGTGATCACGGCGGCCATGAAACAGTCGCTCAAGGCCTACCGCCCGGAGCTGAGTCCGCAGACGGCGTTCCGCGAGGCGGTGGCCGAGCCCTTCGAGGGGCGGAGCCTGATCGCCCACTGCGAGGCGGCGCACTCCGCACGCGGGAAACGGTTCCTGCCGCGCACAATCCGCCCCGGCGAATCGGTACGCATCTTCATCGGCCCCGAGGGGGACTTCTCGCCCGAGGAGATCGACCTGGCGCTGGCCCACGGCTTCGAGGAGATCACGCTCGGGCCGCAGCGGCTGCGCACCGAGACGGCAGCCGTCGCGGCCACGGTGATGACCGCCACCGTAAACGGTCCCGCCGAATAGCGCTTTCGAAAACACATTTACCCGCAGAATATGCTATTTATCTACACCCTGTTGTTCCTCGTGGTGGTCGTGGCGGCGATCTTCTCGACGCCGCTGCGGGCCAAGGCGTGGACGGCCCTCGCCCTGACGGCCGCCGGAGCCCTGTGGGCCTCGGTCCGGGCCATCGGCGTACTGGCCGACGGAGGCACCGAATCGCTGTGGATGATCCCCGGCACGCTTTTCGGCGGCGATTCGGGATCGATAGACCCGCTCTCGGCGCTCTTCGTCCTGCTGATCTCGATCGGCTCGGTAGCTTCGGTGCTCTATTCGCGGGGCTATCTGGCCCACACGCTCCGGGAGAAGTCCCCGGCCCACGTCTCGCTGCACTACATCTCGCTCACGGTGATGGCCTACGCCATGCTGGGCGTCGTCTGCTCCGACGGCGGCTACTCGTTCCTCTTCTTCTGGGAGCTGATGACCGTGGCGTCGTTCCTGCTGATCCTCTACGACGCCCAACGCCGTGAGGTGAGCCGCGCGGCGCTGGCCTACCTGATCATGATGCACGTGGGCTTCGTGCTGCTGGTCGTGGGGTTCGTGCGGCTGGACGCCGTCTGCGGACGCGCGACGTTCGACGCCCTGGGCCAATACTTCCACACGAAGCCGGCACTGCCGCTCTTCCTCGTCTTTCTGGCGGGCTTCGGCATGAAGGCCGGCCTCTTCCCGCTGCACGTCTGGCTGCCGGAGGCCCATCCGGCCGCCCCGTCGCACGTCTCGGCGCTGATGTCGGGCGTGATGATCAAGACGGGCATCTACGGCATCCTGCGCACGACGGCCGCCCTGGGCGATCTGCCCGTACTGCACACCGCCGGGGTGATTCTCCTCGTCGTGGGGATCATCACCGGCCTGTGGGGCGTCATTCTGGCCGCCATGCAGAACGACGTGAAGCGCCTGCTGGCCTACTCCTCGATCGAAAACATCGGCATCATCCTGCTGTCCGTGGGCATCGCGGCGCTGGGCAAGGCCTCGGGCAACCAGATGGTGGCGCTGTGCGGCATCGCCGGGGCGCTGCTCCACTCGCTCAACCACTCGTTCTTCAAGTCGCTGCTCTTCTTCGGGGCCGGCAACATTCTCTCGCAGACCCACACCACGTCGCTCGACGCGCTGGGCGGCCTTACGAAACACATGCCCCTCACGTCGCTGCTCTTCCTGGCGGCCACGGCCGCCATCTGCGCCCTGCCGCCGCTCAACGGCTTCGTCTCGGAGTTGCTCGTCTACCTCGGGCTGCTCGACGGCATCGCCTCGGGAAGCAACATCCTCGCCTCGGCGGCCGGTCTGGCGGCGCTGGCGCTGATCGGCGGCGTGGCCGTGCTGGCCTTCACGAAGCTCTACGGCACGGTCTTCCTCGGCTCGCCCCGCTCGCATGAGGTGGCCGAAGCCTCGGAGGTCGACAACCTGCGGCTGGCCGCCATGGCGCTGCCGCTGGCGGGCATCCTCCTCGTGGGACTCTTCCCGCGGGCGGCCGTGGGGTGCGTGACGCGCGCCGCGGAGTTTTTCCTGCGCACGCCGTCGGATGCCGCCGACTGGCTGCTCTCGCCGACGCTCACCGCAGTCGGGCGCATCGCCTGGGGGCTGATTCTGGTCGTCGCCATCCTGGCATGGCTGCGACGCCGCACGCTGCGCGGACGTCAGGTGGCCGAGGGCCCGACATGGGGCTGCGGCTTCACGGCGGTGAACACCCGCATGCAGTATACGGGCGAGTCCTTCTCCGAAGGGCTGCAGTCAATCGCCACGTCACTGACACAGAACAGCGGCGAGGGGTCGCCCGTGGGCAAGGGCGAGATCTTCCCCGACGCCCACCGCTTCGACGTCGGCCACCGCGACCGCATCGGACGCCTCTTCTCGGCGTGGTGGGTCGAACTGCTGCGCCTGATCAACCAGCGCGTCATGCGCCTGCGTACGGGCAAGATTAACCACTACGTGCTCTTTGCCCTGGCCTTCCTGGCGCTGGTCTTCCTGTTGTCGATCCTCCATATCATCTGATGCCATGGCACTGCTCAATCTGCTTCTGCTTCTGGCGGCGGCCCTCTGCATTCCGGGGCTGATCAACCGCACGCGGGCCCGGCTGGCGGGCCGCAAGGGCATCCGTTTCGCCCAACACCTCTACGACGTACGCCTGCTGCTGCGCAAGGGGGCCGTCTACTCGACGACGACCACCGTACTGTTCCGCACGACGCCGTCGGTCATCCTGGGCGCGTCGCTTCTGGCGCTGCTCTTCATTCCGGTGGGCAATCTGCCGCCGGTGGTCTCGTTCGACGGCGACGTGGTGGCCTTCGCCTACCTGCTGGCTCTGGGCCGCGGGGCGCTGATTCTGGCGGCCATGGATACGGGCAGCTCGTTCGAGGGGATGGGCGCCAGCCGCGAGGCGCTCTACGGGGCGCTGGTCGAACCGGCGCTGATGCTCACCATCGGGACGCTGGCCCTGCTCTCGGGCCACACCTCCTTCGCCGAACTCTTCGACGCCGGAGCCTCCGACGACACGCAGCTGATCATCGTCCTGCTGCTGGCGGCCTACGTGCTGACGAAGATCGTCTTCACCGAAAGCGGCCGCGTGCCGGTCGACGACCCCCGCACGCACCTCGAACTGACGATGATCCACGAGGTGATGTGCCTCGACTACTGCGGCGTCGA